>JAJYIW010000111.1 GCA_021789855.1 Chloroflexota bacterium
CCTTTGCCAATCCCGGGAAGAGCGAGCGCTTTGCCGATGGCAAGCATGATCGATTCCATCGAAATGGGCATCTGCTCACCATCAACGGTCACAATATCGGGGACAGGTGCAGCAATTGGCTGGCGCACGCGGATATTCTTGGTGGGTTCAGGCGGAGGCGAGCCTAAGAACGCCCAGCGCTCTACATAGGAAAGGTCTGGGAATAGATAATCAGCGTACATCGAGGTTTCTGCAATCACGATGTCATCCGAGATGTAGAGGGGAATCTTCTCCGTGTCGGCCAGCATCTTGATCTGCTCAGCCCCAGCAGGGGCAGCCAGAGCCGGCGTGCCCATGTGCAGCCACAGAATCTTGATCGGGTAGGGGTATTGGGCATAAGCGGCGGGAATGACTTCCTGATAGACATTGGAAGTATAGGGATAGAAGGGGCGTGGGGCGGGATAACCTTTGAACAGGGAAGTTTTCTCGTAAGCCACTCCCTCGCGGGTAACTTTGATGCCAAACGCATTAATTTTTCCGGGGTGATCGCCGCTGAGATCGAAGGGCTTATCTTTGCTGCCGATGGCATTCCAGGCCCCACCGCCGGCGCTCAAGCCACCTTTCCAATCGACATTGCCAACCAGCAGGTTAAGCGCGATCAGCGCCTGTCCGGTATAGTAGCCATTGGTGTGTTGCACCGCACCCCGGTAGAATTCAACACCGGCTTTCTTTCCATGTGCGGTGAATTCGTAGGCCAGGCCTATGATCGTGTTCTGATCGACGCCCGATAACTGGCTCCATTCTCCCATCGTATGAACGGAAGCTTCGTCGAGTAATACCTGCAAGCCACTCTTAACCGGGATATTCTGGACGGTGGTGTTAACCAACAGATCGCCTACTACTGCCGTCTTGGTATCGGCCGGATCGACCAGTGTTGGCGTGCCATTAACCTGGACTACGAAGGGGTCCAGAGTATACGATTTTCCATCGGGGGTCACCCAGGCACTGACCGTTGCCCCAGAGGCATTGGTTGAATCTTTCTTTTCAACCAGTTTGAGGTCGGTGCCGTGAAGCAAGGCGCCGGCATGACCTTGACCATCTATCTTGACCAGCCAGGTAGCATTCGTCCAGCTTTTTTCTTTCGCGGCTGTGGCTGCCGCTTTGTTCGCATTCGAAAGGAATGTTGCGTCATAGCGTTGGTTTTCCAGGATCCAGCGAATCATGCCGTAAGCTAATGGCAGGTCACCGGTCGGTTTCACTGGAACCCACTGCCCCTTGGCGCCCGTTTTGGATAGGCGCGGGTCAACCACAGCATATTTGAAGTTGCGTTCAGTGATCGATTTAGTGACCGTCTCAGCCATGATGGTCGGCCCAAAATTAGCTTCGAATGGGCTGGTACCCCAAAAGATGATGAATTCAGCATTAAGGGTATCCGGCTTCATATTGTTTGGGCCTGTCACCCATTTCCCACCACTGAATGCGGCCGTGGTATAGGTGTAGGCGATATGGTGCGATTGTTCGCAGATGGTCGTATGATCGTACCAGTTGATGGAGCCAAATGAATTCAGTGTAAAGCGCTGGGCATAGTTGTTGCGGCCTGGCTCAATGCGGCCTGCCTGAAAGACGAACTGGTTATTTTTCACACCTAAATCAGGGTGGTCTGCATCGATCAATAAATTGAGATCGTTGGCATGTTTCGTCTTAAAATCGGCCAGGGTCATCTTTTTTGCAACTACGGCAGCCGCATCAGCAGACAGCCCCGCGACCACTTTGGTATCTTTGGTGACCAATACATCCTTAAAGCCCGGCACAACCCGTGATTCCCCGAT
Organism: Chloroflexota bacterium; assembly: GCA_021789855.1. GTDB lineage: Bacteria > Chloroflexota > Anaerolineae > Anaerolineales > Anaerolineaceae > JAJYIW01. The sequence continues at coordinate 1,809 of JAJYIW010000111.1, forward strand.
ATCGGCAAAAAGTTTTCCGCCGTTCACGATCTCCTGGATTGCCTGGTCGAATGCAATCACCTTCCATTGGTTAGACCCACGCGGCCCGGCTCGCTTCAATACCTTGACGATGCGATAAGGATCATATTGGGTTTGAACGCTGGCCTGCCCTTTCGGGCATAATTTCCCGTCCAGCAAAGCCGCCTCGGTAATGGGAGTTTTGTAATCAATAGCTGGCAGCATGTTGTTCGGGCTATAGGGGTTACCATCGACCTTGACCATCACACCATTTTCGATCTTTCCTTTGATGGTGCATTGGGTATTGCATTGTAAACACTCACCATATATCAAATTTTGAGGCAGAGACAGGGGATAAGGCGATGCGTCACTCAAAGGATGATTTAAGACTTCTGCGATGTGCGGCGCGACACCCAGGAAGGCAGTGGATCCCAAAATCACGGCTCCAGTTTTTAGAAAATCACGCCGCGATACAGATCCTTCCTGAGCGTGAAGATCTTCGCCATTCTTTCTTTCATGATTTGGTTGAGTTGAAGGTACGGAATTGTTGCTCATGTTAAGCTACCTCCTTGGGTGGATTAAGGATCGGCAACCATTGCATCCCAATCAGGAAAACCAGAACCGCCAGGGCAGCAGCCCATAATCCTAGTAACCACTCAGTCAGAGAAGGAAAATAGGTAAAGGTAAGACCTGGCCCTGTGTATGCCTGGGCCAGGCCCTGCATTTCGGGGGTCACCAGGGCTGGCAGGACAATGTTCAAACGAACAGATAGAAAAGTCACGGCAATTAGAAGCGTGGCAGCAGCTACCAGCTGCCAGGAGCGCCGGTTGAAAATTAACAAAATGGCCGGGATAACCACGCCAATACCCAGATGTACAATCCAATAAACCCACCAATAGGGCCCAAACAATACCGCTTTTATGGCGTTGATATGATCGGGGATGGAAGCATAATACCCGATCGAATAATCCGCCCATTCCAGCAGAAAATCGAGTGCCAGCAGGCCCAGGGTGATTTTGCCGAGGAGCCATATCATCTCGCGGTGTTCTTCTGTCCCCTTATTTGGGCTAAAGACCGCCGAAAGGAACGTGAGCAGCGCGCCTCCCGATAATAAAGCGCCAACTAGAAAAACAATTGGCGTGAGGCCAGAATTCCAAAAAGGGCGTGAGCTGATCACACCGAACAGGGCGCCGACGCCCCCATGGAAAGCGATAGCCAGAGGAACACCGATGCTTCCCAGGATGCGAAGCACACGCCGGTCACCTGCCAGGGCCGTCGTGGACACGTCACGCCGGCCAAAGGTTAGAAACCTGGCAAGTGCACTGTGGGAGCTCCAGGCAGCCAGATCACCTCGGAGCGCAAACCAAAATTCAGCCAGGAGCAGAATAAAGTAGGCGCCGTAAAGCCAGATCATCCACCCCATGATAGAGGTGAAGTTTGTATTGAAGGCCAGCTTCCAGGCTCGTTCGGGATGCCCGAGGTCCAGGAAAATCAGGAACATGGCAGCAAAGAGGGTAACGATGGCAGTCAACAATGCCAGCTTGCCAACCTTTTCTAACTGCCGTATGTTGAACACGTAAACGAGCGTTGAAAGCAGAAAAGCTCCGGCTGAAAGGCCGATAAAATAAATATATTCAGCGACCCACAGCCCCCAAGGAACATAACTTCCATAGGCCGCGTCGAGATGACCATTGGCCAGGCGATCCCACAGGCCATAGCACCCGACAATAAAAGCTACAATGGACAGAATCCAAAGTATCGCCATGGTTTGTTTCTTCATCGCATCCTCCTAAACGAGGTAGTAAACCCGCGGCTTAGTTCCCAATTCCTCTTTAAGCCGCATGACATTAGGGCTGGATATCAGGCTGGCAACCAGGCCTTCAGGGTCGTTGGAGTCGCCAAAATAAGTGGCCCGGCCAAGGCAGGTGGTGGTACAGGCCGGCAGCATTCCAGCATTCAGCCGGTGCAGGCAGAAATGACACTTGCGAACATTGTCGATGGGAGAGGTATTTGCAGCACGAACGCGCGCCTGGTTGTACTCATAATTGACTGCGTACTCATACCCAGATGCTTTGACCTCACTCAACATGGCTGGAACTTGCTCAGGAGTCCCCTGGTTATATTCCCTGCCAGAATCAAATGTTCGGGCATCATAAGGGCAGGAAGTGATACAGTAGCGGCAGCCGATACATTGATCGTAATCGATGACCACCACGCCTTCTTCGTTTTTATAGGTGGCGCCCACCGGGCAGACCTTCGTGCAAGGGGGTTCGTCGCACTGCATGCAAGGCTTGGGAAGAAACGTGCGGGTTACATTCGGATAGGTGCCGATCTCGGTGTCTATCACTGGCCGGTAGACGACGCCTGGGGGAAGTTTGTTTTCCGCAATACAGGCGACGGTACAGGAACTGCAACCCACACATTTACGCAGGTCGATGACCATCACCCAATGGCGTTCAGAGGGTTTCTTTTTCAAGGCGCGGGCCAGATCCGCCTGCAAGCGGACCAGAACATCCGATCCGGGGCCGGCAGGTGGAACGACGCTGGGCAAAGATGTTGCTATGGGTGGTATGGCTTGAGCAGGCTTGAACGTCGCAAGGCTGTTCAAAACTGCAGTTGTACCACCTAGCCCCAATATTTTAAGGAGTCCTCTCCGCGTTACGGGAGGCTGCTTTCGCTCTTGGGCCATAACTTTCCTCCTGATCTATTGGTATATTTTCTTAAATTGAATATGGAAATGCATGACAGGTGCATCTATCTCACTGTACCTGAAAGCACACCCCACTTATAGCAGGAAAAGTTAGGCTTTTTCGATATTTTTTGTCGGGAAAAACCTTACGGTTGAAAGTTATTCACCAGAAATCAAGCCACGGCTTAACGCATAATGCACCAGGGCGGCTCGATTGCGCAATCCAAGCTTTTCCATCCCGCGCGCCCGGTAAGTCTCAACCGTTTTCGCGCTTAAGATGAGCTTTTCAGCGATCTCGGCGCTGGTGAATCCGAGTGCTACCAGGCGAAGAACTTCCTGCTCTCGATCGCTAAGGGAATCCCAAAGGTCAGCGAAATTAGCAGGGTTTTTGCCGGTAAAAACATCGTCTAGTAGATATTTCATCATCGAATGATGAATATAAATTTCCCCCGTTAACACCGCCCGGATCGCAATGATCAATTCAGTGTCCGCGGCTTTTTTTAACACATAACCAGAAGCGCCATTCTTTAACGCTTGATTCATATAATGCTTATCATCATGCATGGTAAGAATGAGAATTTTAGCAGCCGGGGCTAGCCGGCGGAGTTGGGGTAATACATCCAGGCCCCCGGTTCCTGGCATGCTTAAATCCAGCAAAATCAGATCGGGCTTAAGCGCTTCGCATTGATTCAGCGTTTCCATTCCAGTTGAAGCCTCTCCCACAATCTCTAAATCTTCCTGGGCAGAGAGCATATACCGGAGGCCAGAACGTAAAATAGCGTGGTCATCCGCCAGTAAGATGCGTTTCTTTATGACCATTCAGATTTTCCTCCGCCATTAAAGGGATCTCAACGAACACGCTGGTTCCCCGCCCCGGATTGCTTTCAATCGTCAAACGGCCGCCTAGCAACTCAGCCCGCTCACGCATCCCAAGCAAGCCCAAGTGGTACCCACCTTGCGGCTTGGGGATCTCAAATCCTTGCCCGTCATCCTCGATGACGGCAATCGCGCGGCCATTGCGTCGTTCGACCAGGATACTGACAGATTTTGCCTGGGCATGCCGCACGATATTGGTCAAAGCCTCCTGAATGATGCGGTAAAAAGCGGTCTCAACGCCTTCTGGCAATCGTATTTCACCCAGAGTGATGGCTAAATCGACCGGGACCTTATTCCGAACCTGCCACTCAAAAACCAACCGTTCGAGTGCGGCTGAGAGACCTAGATCGTCGAGAGTGCGGGGACGGAGCTGCCTGGCCAGGTTATGAACTTCGTCCAATGTCTGTGCAGCTACCTTCCGTAAATCGCTGACCTGCCTCTTATCAAGGTCTGTACAGTTAGCCTCTAACATCCGCAGGCTTAGCAATAAAGAAGAAAGCGATTGGGATGTGCTATCGTGTAGCTCACGGGAAATTCGACGTCGTTCTTCCTCCTGAGTGGAAATCACCTTCTCTAGAAGCTGGCGTTGGAGCACTTCACGTTCCTGGCGAAGCCCATGGATTTGCCCAAGATCTTCACTCATCTGGTTAAAAGCTTTTGCCAGTGTGCCCAGCTCGTCTTTGGCCCACGGATGGATGCGACGAGAATAATCACCGCGGGAGATCATTCGGGTAGCATCGACCAGCTCAAGAATCGGCTTCGCCAACACTTGCGTCAGGAACATGGCGACGACAGCGCCAAACAAAAGCACGAGAGCCGCAAACAGGATTGATTGTAAAGTAGCCTGGGATACTGCCTGCTGAACACCCGAATTAGATAGCCCAATCCGAGCCGTCCCTGCTTTCCCGCCCAGAATGGGCACAGCGGTATCAAATATAATCCCCTCATTGGTATTAATCAGCACCGTATGATGGTGGTCAGAGCCCCCTACGGTATTCAGGTCTTTTAAGCCCACCGGAAAACCATCACCAAAAGTGTGGGCGATCACCTGGCCATTCGGATCGATGATAAACGCATAGCTAAAGTTAGAATTATTGCTTTTCGATTCGAGCAACAAATCATGTAAGGCCAGTAAGTTATTGAGCAAGATTGGATCGGCAGCGCGCGCTGCTAAATCGCGAGCAACGGAGACACTTTGATCGCGGAGTTGAGCCTCCATGTTATTGGTCAGAACAGCCCGGGTCTGGATCGCATTTCCCACCCCGAGGAGCAACACCAACCCCAAGGCCAGCCCCAATAGCTTTGTGCGAATGGTGACTGCCCCGGCGAATTCCCAGAAGCGTTCAAAGATTTGCTTTGTTCTGACCATGATTAACGCGTGTTATTAACATCGCTCAGCAAACTGCGAATGTTATCATAAGCGTGATCATCGATCGTGGTAAACTTTTCTACCCCGATAGACTCTAAAGCTAATCGTCCATCTGCAGTGTCATTCATATTCAAAAGTACTTTTTGCATTTGCCGTCTTAAATTTGCGTCCAGTTTGGGGCTGACCACCACGGGTGGAATTCCAAAGACGGGCGAACGGTGGATCACGCGGACTTTAGTAGCGAGGCTTGGATCGCGGCTAAGAGCATAATCATAGACCATGCTATCGACTCCTGCGCCATCTGCCAGCTTGTTGGCCACCGCCCGGATGGCTTCGTCATGATTGTAAATAAAAAATGTTTGCGCAAAAAATCTTTCCGGGCTGTAACCCAATTGTTGAACCAGGTAGGTTGGATACATCCGCCCGCTGAGGGAGATGGGGTCGGTGAAAGCGAATATCTTCCCCTTCAAATCTGCCATGGATCGCGCCGGGCTATCGAAAGGAACGATCAAAAAGGACTGGTAAACGGTCTTTCCATTGACCTGAGGCGCCACCAAAAGCTGCATACCGAAATCATCATGGCCTGCCACATAAGCGCTGGTACAAACAAAAGCCAGGTCCACCTGGCCTTCAGCAATTAAATCGTTCGTTTCCATATAAGTTCGACGTTGGATGAGCTCCACCGGCCGGTTAAATTGCTTTTCGAGGTACTTTAACAAAGGCTCATACGATTGTACGGTTCCCTTGGGTGAAATGATCGATGCCACTGCAACCCGGAGAGGTGCTACCTCTTGCGTGGGTACGGTTAATGGTTTTAAATCCTGTAAATTCACATAACCAACGACTTGTTCCGTACCCTGTGGAGCGCACCCGCAAGCCAGGGATATGATTGAAATGATCGACGCCAGGATAAACAGATTCTTTTTCATGAGGGTGTAAATCTGGTTGTTCTACGGCTCCAACCCTGCCAGATCAAGGGCGTGACGATAATCATCGAGGGTGTTCAAGTTAACAAACGCGTGTAACGTTGGGTCGTGGGGACGGATTTGTTCTTCGTCTATTTCAACAATATGGAGAAGCTTGATCCATCCTGTTAAAGAATAGATAGCCATTTCAAGCGCGTTAGTCACGGCGGTTAAGCATGGCTCCCGTCGATAAACCCCGTGCAACGGCTCAAGGCCATCCTTGCTGCGGGGAATGACGGCATCCAGACCCGTTGTTTTCAATAATTGGGCCTGGTAAGCCAGAAGCGATGGGCTAAAAAACGGCATATCACATCCTATCACCGCCACATACGGTCGCTTTGCGGCGCTCAAGGCCGTGTGCATCCCAACCAGCGTTCCCCGTTGGGTAAGGAGATCCGGGGCGATGGGCAGGCCGAGAAATTTCAAGGCGTCTACCTGGTTTGAAGTGACAAAAATATCATCGGTCAGTGTTTTTCCGCGATGGACGATGTATTGGATGAGCGGCATCCCGCCAAAGGGGAGCAAGGCTTTATCCTGTCCCATCCTCGTGGAAAACCCGCCGGCTTGTATGGACAGGGATAGATCACGGTTAACAACAGGAGAATTCACTTCTGACACTAAAACTCCTCAATGGGTTGAGGGCCAGGATATGGAGTGGGCAAATAGCGCTCGCCTCTCCCTTCAGAATTGTGCATAGCGAGAGTTCTCATCCATTATATACGATAATTGGCTGGATCAAACCGGTTTACACCGATCGCTTATCTATCAGCCATTTCAGGATTGGGTGCTCTCGGGAATGGCCAGGCCGGTAAACATCCTCTTCTGCAGCCAATAGGCCACATTGACCAGGCCAATCATCACCGGTACTTCTACCAGTGGGCCGATCACCGCGGCAAACGCCTGGCCAGAGTTGAGGCCAAAAACCGCCACCGCGACGGCAATGGCGAGCTCAAAATTGTTCGAAGCCGCCGTGAAAGCCAGGGTGGTCGTTTGCTTGTAATTCGCACCGACTGCCTTACCCAACAAGAAGCTGATCAGGAACATGCTCACAAAATAGATCAACAGCGGGATGGCAATGCGCACCACATCCAGGGGAATGGTAACGATCAGGTTGCCTTTGAGCGAAAACATGACCAGGATGGTAAAGAGCAAGGCAACCAGGGTCAACGGGCTGATTTTAGGGATAAAAGTCTGGTAATACCAGCCTTTTCCCTTGAGCCGGGTCAATATCAGGTTGGTCAGAAAGCCGGCGATAAAGGGAATACCCAGGTAGATAAACACGGAGCGGGCGATTTCCCCAATGGTAATTTGTACTACCGCGCCTTGCAGTCCAAACCAGGTGGGCAGGATCGTGATAAACACATAAGCATAAACGCTGTAGAACAGCACCTGAAAAATGCTATTGAAGGCCACCAGGCCGGCCGCATAATCCGTGTCCCCTTTGGCCAGCTCATTCCATACAATGACCATGGCGATGCAGCGCGCCAGGCCGATCAGGATCAGGCCGGCCATATAGGTGGGGTAGCCACGCAGAAAAATAATGGCTAACAGGAACATCACAACCGGGCCAATGATCCAGTTCTGTAACAGTGACAGCCCCAGCACCTTCCGGTTGCGGAAAACCTTCCCAAGTTCATCATAATGGACTTTTGCCAGGGGTGGGTACATCATCAAAATCAGGCCAATCGCGATAGGAATGTTGGTTGTCCCGACCGAAACTGCCTGGTTAAACCCATCTACCGCGCCAGGCAGTAGATATCCAATCCCAACGCCGGCTGCCATGGCAAGAAAAATCCATAAGGTCAAGAAACGATCCAGAAACGACAGGCGTTTAGTCACGCTGGTTGATGCATCCATAAGCCTCTCCTTTACCTGGTGATGCGAAAGTCTATCTTCGGGTTAACAGCCTGGGCGCCTGGTGGGCCAACGGCGTTCGTCCCAACGGCTATTGGGGCTGGCAGGCAAGACTAACATTGTAGATCCGGATCGTTGCCGGGGGGACATAGAAAATATTATATCGGCATTTATCGTCTGTTTCAAATCATCCATGTCTCCCCTTAAATAATCGCGATCAAGTATACTTGGCACCTGTCCTGTCATGGCAGGCATCTCACGAGCACACTTCGAGGTAGGCATGGCTACAGCAAAAATATATCCTGGAAATTGCGGGTTTTCTACCGTTGTCGAAGCCACCCTGGATGGCGATGTGGTTAAATTATCGATCACCAGCGATTGCGCGGCGATCCAGAAGCTGGCAGAAGTGCTGGTCGAAGTCAACCCCTACCAGGAAATATCCTTCAGGCGGAACACGCCACAAATCTTGCAGTTGGGGACCAAATACTGCACCCACCCTGCCTGCCCGGTGCCCGTGGGAATTATCAAGGCAATCGAGGTGGAAATGGGTATGGCGCTGCCGATGGATGTGACCATCCAATTGTCCAAATAATATTCACTAATCCTTTATAGGGCGTACACAACCGCTCGCGTCAAACTGGCTCCAGCCGCACCTGGCAGTGTCAAACTCCGGGTGAAAGGCTGGCAGGCTTTACTCACTCGCCATGGAAGCTTCTACTCAACAAGGCGAAACCTCTTAATATATGCTAATATAGACCATATATATCCGTAATAAAGCCCGGCCACCGGCCTGGATACCTGGACTTTACGGCCCGGCAGGCCTTAGTT
>JAJYIW010000112.1 GCA_021789855.1 Chloroflexota bacterium
ACAAAATCGCCCGGCTGGATGGCGTCGATCCAGGGGTAGGTGCACACTTTTTGGTAATACCACCCAGACCATTGGGTGTATTCATCCGGGGTCATTTGCGGTAATGAGCCAGTAAAGGGCAGGTAGCGCGCAGTAAGGGCGATGCCGCAAGCGCGCGTGCGGTACAGCGGGCGGATATCTACCGACATTGAGCCCTGGCCATGCAGCATGAGCCAGTCCATACCATCGCGCACGTCGGCGACGCGCAGATCGTCATAAAGGGCGAGCAGTTCTTCGCGTTGAATTTTGGGATTAACCATGTTTATCCTCGCTGATTCAAGGTGGCATCACATCCATACGATTGTATATCGTTTCGGCAATTGAAGGGGCGGGGCTGCCCCGCTGTTGACCATTATCAATCAAAACTATTATCATCTGAATCTCGACGCATCGTGCGCTCATTCTTGCTGTTCTATTTATGATATAGTTGATTGAAAATCCTGGAAGGAGACCTGGTATGATCAAGATTGCCGAAGTATTGCCGCCTCGCCCGACGCCTTTGTGGAAGATGGTCAAACAATGCGGGGTCAAACATATCGTAGGTGGGATGGATTTCAGCCGGGGGTTGAACGTGGGTAAGGAAGACCTGCCGTGGAGTTTTATGTCATTGCTGCGCCTGAAGACTGCCTACGAAGGCGGCGGCTTTATCTTCGATGTGCTCGAAAGCCGCCCGCCGATGAACAAGATCAAGCTGGGCCTGCCTGGGAAAGACGAAGAGATCCAGTGGGTGATTGATCTGATCACCAACCTGGGTAAGCTGGAAGTGCCGGTGTGGTGTTATGAATGGATGCCAGTGTTCAACTGGATGCGTACGTCCACCACGGTGGAGGCGCGGGGTGGGGCGTTGGCGACTGGATTTGACAGCGCGTTGCTTAAGGATGCCCCCCTGACTGAGTACGGGGTGGTGACCGAAGAAACGCTGTGGAAAAACCTGGAAGCGTTTCTCAAGATTATTGTGCCGGTGGCTGAACAAGCCAACGTCCAGCTTGCCATGCACCCGGACGACCCGCCTCTTTCTCCTATCCGCGGACTGGGGCGGATCATGAGCAGTATCGCTAATTACCAGCGCCTGGTGGACCTGATGCCCAGCCCGGTGAACGGCATTGCCCTGTGCCAGGGCAACTTTACCCTGATGACGGACGACCTGCCCGGCGCCATCCGCCATTTTGGTCAGCAGAAGAAGCTCTTTTTTGCCCATTTCCGCGACGTGCGCGGCACTGCCGAGAAATTCGTTGAGACTTTCCACGACGAGGGTAAGACCGATATGCTGGCTTGCATGCAGGCTTACCACGATATCGGTTTTGAAGGCGTGCTGCGGCCCGACCACGTGCCCACCATGGAAGGCGACAGCAATGACAACCCTTCCTATTCTTCGATTGGGCGGTTGTTCGCCATCGGGTACATCAAAGGCTTGCGCGAGGCGGTGTACGGCAAAGTGCCGGAAGATTAGCCGTTAGCCAAATCGGAAGCTACTAAATGCTTGTAGGGCGGGATGAGTGGGTCGACCCCGCCCTATGGTTTTAACCGCGTTATGCAATATCCTCAACCTATAACCAGGCTGGTTGTGATGATGGTTGTGCCTGACTCGGAGCGAGTGAATAATACATTATTATAAATAGCTATTTGACATTATTAATGTATGATTGTATAATATTGATATATATTCAAATTAAATAAAGACCTATCATCGGACAGTCGTGCCGTTCATCAGGGAAAGGATCATGGCTGAGAAAAAAGAAACCACGCCATCCGTCTGGCTCACCGTTCAACGTCTATTGAAATTTTCAGGCGGCCTGCAGGCCTGGTTATATGCCGCCGCAGGGGTGGTGTTGATCCAGAGCGCCCTGGTTATCGTTTCCAATAATTTCATGCGCCGGTTGTTTGATGCCGTCTCTGCTGGTTCGCACGATAATTTTTGGCATTATCTCTGGCTGGTGCTGGCGTTCTCCTTGCTGACCGTGCCTTTTTCCTATCTACGCAACCTGTGGGCCGGTTTTTTCAGCGAGCGCACCCTGACGCGCCTCAGGCGCACCATCGCTGACCATGCCGTGGCTTTGCCAGTCAGTTATCTCGAGCAACGCCATTCGGGTGATATTTTGTCGGTGCTCAACGCCGACCTGGCAAAACTTAAGACGCTGACCGCTTCGAACCTGTTGGACCTGATCTACAACGTGGCGACCTTTGTAGGGGCTCTGGCTTATATTTTTTCAGTCAGCTGGCAATTGACGCTGGTGTCGTGCCTTTCGACCCCCCTCATTTTTGTGATTGTCTCAGCCCTGACCAACCCGGTGCAGAAACGTTCGGAGGAAATGCAGGCGGAAATCGGGCAGGTTAACTCAGTCGCTCAAGACAGCCTGGCAGGCCTGATGGTGGTCAAAGCGTTTAACCTGGCGGATGTATTGGGAAACCGGTTTAGCAAGGCCAACCGTCAAGCCCTGCAACGAGGGTTACGCATTGCCCGGCTGCGCGCTGTGATCGACGCAGTGGGCTTTGCTTTGTCCATCCTACCTTTCATCATCGCCATGGGGTACGGCGGCTACCTGGCGATCCGGGGTCTCATGACCTTCGGCAGCCTGTTTGCCTTTATTAACCTGTTAAATTATGTGGTCAACCCGTTGGGCAGCCTGCCCAATTTGCTGGCGAGCATCAGTGAAGCCTCGGGGGCAGCCCAACGCGTGTTTCAGCTGGTCGATCACGGCTCTGAGAGGGTGGACGGAAAGGCCACCTACCCGGATGGGGGAAAGGCGCCGGTGATCGAGATGACCCATGTGACCTTTAGTTATGAGGGTGGAACGCCCGTGCTCAAGGATGTCCAATTTTCAATCGAAAAGGGCAAGCGGGTGGCCATCGTGGGCCCCAGCGGTGGGGGAAAATCCACCTTACTCAAACTGATCCTGGGCTATTATCCTCTTCCCGACGGCCAGGTGCACCTGTTTGGCCGGGATATTAACGAATGGCAGCTCAAGGCTGCGCGGGGGGCCATGGCTTACGTGGCTCAAGATACGTACCTGTTCCCAATCAGCCTGGCAGAGAATATCCGCCTGGGTCGCCTGGAGGCAAGCCAGGCGGATATCGAGCAGGCGGCGCGCCTGGCGAATATCCATGAATTTATCCTCTCTCTCCCGGAGGGTTACCAGGCGCTGGCAGGGGAGCGCGGTGCGCGATTATCAGGTGGGCAACGCCAGCGTATCTCGCTGGCGCGGGCTATCCTGAAAAATGCGCCGGTGCTGCTGCTGGATGAGGCCACATCGGCGTTGGATACCGAGTCGGAAGCACAGGTTCAGGAGGCGCTCGATCGCTTTATGGTAGGTCGCACCACGGTGGTGATTGCCCATCGCCTGTCGACGATTATCAACGCTGACCGGGTGTTGGTGCTGGATGGCGGAAAAATTGTCGAGGAAGGTACTCACGCTGAGCTGATCGAGAAAGGTGGCCTGTACAAAGAGCTGTACCAGCGCCAGTTTGAACTGGATCAGGTTGAAACTGCAGGCGCACAAAGGAACTGAGCCATGGCTGAGAGAACTTACCAGAAACAAAATCCGCTGCGCCTTTTAGACCTGCTTAAGCCCAGGCGGGCTCAATATGGGATCGGGCTGGCCGGCCGCGTCCTCTATTCCACGGTGGAAAGGATGTTCATTGCCTATATCGCCAAAGGCCTGATCGACGCCATCACCAGCCATCAGGTCAGCCAATTGTGGTCAACTTTGATCCTCATGGCTTCCTTCTACCTGGGGCTGACCCTGGTATCGCCTTTTATCCTCTATCTCTGGCGTTCTTCAATTTATGTGGCGACAGCCAATATTCGCGAGACGGTGTTCAAGCACCTCCAACGGCTGCCCCTGGGTTATCACGAACTGCGCCACAGTGGCAATGCCATTTCCATCTTGACCAATGACGTCAGCGCGGCCGAGCAGGCTTACCAGCAAGATCTGCTGACCTTATTGGAAGCTTCTCTGCAGGGCCTTTCGGCAGCAGTATTCATGCTGATCCTCAACTGGCAGCTTGCGGTGATCATCTTCCTGGGAGCGGTCGCGCCGGTGGCGATCAATGCCCTGTTTGCCCGGCCGTTGCGCGAGGTTGGTCAGGCGATCCAGGATCGGCTAGGAGGTTTGAGCGAGCGCATGTCGGATCTGCTGGTGGGGTTCCAGGTCGTACGCACCTTCAGCCTGGGCGACTGGATTCTGTCGCGTTTCTATACGGCCAATGACCGGGTATTCGAAAGCTCGCTCAAGCGGGTGCGGCTGGAGGCGGCGGCAGCGGCGGGCAATGACCTGGCCGGCCAGTTCATGTTCTTTGCCATGATGTATGGCGCGTACCAGGTGTTGACCGGCCACACGACCTTCGGCGTACTCATCACTTTGATCCAGTTGAGCAACCAGATTTACTACCTGGTTTTCTCCTTGGGCGGGACGATCAGCCGCATGCAGAGCGGCCTGGCGGCGGTCGACCGGATCTTTGACTTGCTGGATTCCCCCGCAGAGCCGGAGCGTTACGCCGATCTGCCCGGCTTGGCTGGTACAGCGGCGCTTACTGCGCCAGCCTCGGATGCGCTGATCGCCTTCGACCAGGTTACGTTTGCCTACAACAGCGACCAGCCTGTGCTCGACCGGTTAGCCCTCCGCGTGCGCCAGGGCCAGGTGGTGGCTTTTGCCGGGCCCAGCGGTGGGGGCAAGAGCACGATCCTTAAGCTGCTTCTCGGGTGTTACCCGGTCAAGGAAGGCGGTATCCTGGTGGCTGGAAAGCCATTAAATGCGTATGCGTTATCCGATCTGCGCGAATTGTTTGCGTATGTTCCGCAGGATGCCTACCTGTTTTCAGGCAATATCCTGGAGAATATCCGCTATGGAAAGCTGAGCGCCAGCGACGAGGAAGTGAAAGCGGCGGCGCGGGCTGCTTATGCCCACGATTTCATCTCTGAGTTCCCGGATGGTTACCAGACCATTGTGGGCGAGCGTGGCGCACGCCTTTCAGGTGGGCAACGCCAGCGTATCGCCATTGCGCGGGCCTTGCTGAAAGATGCGCCGATCCTGCTCCTGGATGAGGCCACCTCAGCCCTGGATACCGAATCGGAGCAGGTGGTGCAAAAAGCCCTGGAAACCCTGATGATTGGCCGCACCACGCTGGTGGTGGCGCATCGCTTCTCCACCATTATTCACGCGGATATAATCTACGTGATCGATGGCGGGCGGGTGGTCGAGCAGGGAAGCCATGCTGAGCTGCTGGCGCGCGGCGGGGTCTATGCTAACTTGTTTGAGATGCAGTTTAAAAATGCCGGAGGCGAGGACGGCGCCGGGTCAACCGTGAGCGCGTTCCAGCCGGCTTAATACGGCTTCCATGGCCGCCTGTTTGTCTTCCATATCTGTCACCATTTTAATCTGATTGCGGGCGCGGTCCAGGTTATGGCGAGGGTGGCTGACCTTGTAATAGGTATCTCCGTTGAGATAATCGGTCAGGAAGCGCATGGCCTGTTCCAGGGTGATCAGGCGAGCGGAAAAGACCAGGTGGGCCTGTTCCAGCGGGGTAAGGAAGCCGCGAGTGGCATCCAGGTAACCGCGCGCCAGCCACTCGAAGCGGGTCAGGTCCAGCCCCACTTTCTCCAGGGCAGTTTCATCTTCAATTGCTGTCGCTGCTCCCATGCGCACCAGGTCGCCAAAGTCATAGAGGCTGCTGCCTGGCATGACGGTATCCAGGTCGATCACGCACAGGCCTTCGCCGGTGGCGTCGTCGATCAGCACATTGTTCAGCTTGGTATCGTTGTGGGTGATGCGTTCGGGGATGCGGCCCTGGGCCAGCAAATCAACGATTATGGAGGTTTCGTCTCTTCGCTGGCGAATCCATTCGATCTCGGCCGCTGTTTCCTCAACCCGGCCCGCCTGGTCCGCGGCTACTGCCGCCTCAAAGGCGGCATAACGCCTGGGCGTGTAGTGAAAATAGGGGATGGTCTCGTGGAGGCGCGGGCCGGGCAGGCGGTCTAGCAGTCTTTGGAAATTGCCAAAGGACCTGGCTGCATGATAAAGAATGTGGGGATTATCGGTGATCTCGTATGAGCTGGTGCCATCGATAAAAGCGTACATGCGCCAGTATTCCCCCTCAGGGGTCACGTGATAGGCATGCCCATCGCGGCCAGGGACAAGGGTCAATGTTTGGCGATCCGGGTTGCCTCCCTCCTGCCGTATCTGCTGCCTGGCGAAAGCCGTGACCCGCTCAATGTTTTCCATCAACTTTTCCGGGTCTTTAAAAACCCGGGTATTGATGTGCTGGAGGGTATAACGCAGGATGCCCTGCGGCGTGATCATCATCACCACAAAGGTATTGTGGATATGACCGCTATCGGTGCGCGTGGCCCGATCAAAACGACCGGTTACCTGGAAAGCCTGCGTGAGAGCGCTTAAATCAGGCTCAGTAGCCATGCAGAATGTTTCGCTCAATCCCACAGGTGCGCGGGATAGACTCCGCGATCGATCAGAGCGCGGATGGCTGCCTGGACCACCGGACGATCCTGGGGATTCGTTACGCCAAACCATTTTTCGCCGGTCGGGAGGATCTTGACCTGGGCCTTGTGCTCAATGAGCAGGTCATTGATCACGGACGGGAGGAAGAACTCGCTGCGAACCAGGCTGTCTGCATGGCTGACCAGGAAAGTTTTGAAATGGGTCTCCAGCTCAGCGAACAGGCTGGGAGTGAACCCCCACAGGTTCATGGACACGGTGCTATCCGCGGGCAGGTCGATCCAATCGACGCCGTTTTCGGTGTGGCGAATGGCCTGGTCAACCGCCTCGATACGCGTGCGCTCCTGGATGCCCGCCAGGAAACCATCTGGCGTGACCTGGCAGACCCCACGGGCCACGCTGCCATGCTCAGACAGGGTATTGCGCAGAACGTAGCCTACCAGGGCATAAGGATAGGGAAGTCGGGGCTGCTTTTCCGGCCAGGGCAGGGCAGCCAGGTAATCGGCCAACAGGCGAAAAGCCTCGCGCCCGTAATAATCATCGGCGTTGATCACCGCGAAAGGCGCCTGCACGGCGTCACGGCAGCACCACACGGCGTGGCCGGTGCCCCAGGGTTTTTTGCGTTCCGAGGGAACGCTAAAACCAGGCGGAAGATTGTCCAGCTCCTGGTAGACGTAGGCGGTTTTAACGCGTCTCTCGATTTTGCGGCCGATCCTCTCGTGGAAAACCTCTTCGAGATCATGGCGGATCAGGAAAATGACCTGGTTGAAACCCGCCTGAAGCGCATCATAAATGGAATAATCGATGATGATTTCGCCATGGGGGCCGATCGGATCGACCTGCTTGAGACCGCCGTAGCGGCTACCGATGCCGGCGGCCAGGATGATCAGGGTAGGTGAAGTCATGGGATCGCCTACAGATCCACCACGGTGTGATTCAAGCGGGCGCGCTCGGCTGCGAAGACCATGCGGTGAGTTTCAAGTGATTCGTCCGGGCCGGACAGGATTAACCCCTGGTCGCCTTGAGCCACGGCCTCGACGAAGTGGTCGATCAGACCGTAGTCGCCCCCGCCGTGCCCGCCCAGGGCGGCGCCGTCGGAAGGGTCCTCAGTCGAGATCACCTTCGTTTGATCGGTGAGGAAATCAAAATGCTCAATGGTCACCCCATCGCCGTAGAGCTCACCCCGCGTGCCGAAAATGCGCGTCTTGCGGTGGTTGGCGCGGTTGAAAGCGGTCATGGTAAAGGTAGCGGTCTTGTCGTGATCAAACTGCATGGCCACCACCTGGTGGTCGACCACGTCGTTGTCACATTCATACACGCAGCGACCGTATGGCCCGCTTTCCAGGGCGGCGGTGACGCTCTTAACTGCCGGTTCCGGCGTCAGCACGTCCACCGGCCAGCCGGCATCGCCGCGTTCCAGCCGCCCCAGGTATATCTTTTTGGCGGAATAGGGACAGTTGGGCTCGTAGGCGCAATCCAGGCAGCGCGTGGCCGCGCCGGCCTCTACAGGTTTTTCAGACGCTTTGAAATGCTTCAGTGACCCAAAGGATGAGACGGAAAGGCAGCGCTCACCCAGGATATAGCGGATCCAATCCAGGTCATGGCAGGATTTGGCCAAAAGCATGAAAGAGGACTCTTTCGAATTACGCCAGTTGCCGCGCACAAAGGAATGCGCCTGGTGCCAGTAGCCCACCGGCTCGAGGTGCTGCACGCTGACGATCTCGCCGATGGCGCCCGAGTCGACCAGCGCTTTCAGCATCTGGGTATAACGGGTATAGCGCATCACATGGCACACGCCGAACAGCACTCCGGCGTCTTTAACAGCCTGGGTGATGCGCACACATTCCGCTTCGGTGGGCGCCATGGGTTTTTCCAGTAAAATGGCGTAGCCCAACCGGGCGAAAGCGATGGCGGGGTCGGCGTGCATGGCGTCCTGGGTGCAGATGATGGCGGCGTCGGCCATGCGCGGGCGGCTGGCCAGCTCGCGCCAGTCACTGACCACGGCTTCCAATGGCAGGTCGTACGTCGTCTGCATCCACTGGCGGTTGTAGTCTTTGGGTTCGGCCACGCCGACGATTTGAAAGCGCTCGGGCTGGACCTGGGCGAAACTGGCGTAGGTCATACCGCGCCCCCCCGCGCCGATGATGATGGCAGTCACTGGTTTTGAGTTCAAGACAGGCTCCTTGTCAGGGATTTGATAGGCTAACTCTCTAAAAATGGAGTGGCGGCGGGCGGTTCGGCCTTTCCGCCCCAGGCCAATTATAGCCCAGGTCGGGATGATCCATCGGCGATAAAATGGAGACCTGAGCTGGCTCAATTAACGATTAAGTTCGATTCAGGCGGCTATAATAATAGCCAGGAGCCACCTTATGGATCTGTCAGATACCATTCACCTTTTAGGCGACATCCTGGGCGAAGTGATTTGCGAACAGGAATCGCCCCGCCTGTATGAGGTTGAGGAGCGCATCCGCCGCGCGGGCCATGCCAGGCGCTCGGACGATCCCCATCTGGCGCGGGCCGGTGAGCAGGACCTGGCAGTTGAATGCGCTGCTCTGGATGCGCCCGATGCGCGGGCAATAGCCGGGGCATTTGCGTTGTATTTTGACCTGGTCAACACGGCTGAAGACAACTTTCGCATCGCGGCGCTGCGCCAGGAAGCGGCGCAAAAGCACCCGGCCGCACTGCACGATTCGATTGATGAAGCGGTGGCGCAGTTGAAAGCCAGTGGCGTTACCCGCAGCCAGATGGAGACCCTGCTCTCTCGCCTGGATATCGAGCTGGTTTTGACGGCGCACCCGACTGAATCTCGCCGGCGCACCATCCTCTCCAAGATCCAGCGCATTTCAACCACCTTGCGCGAGATGGGTCGCCCCGACGCGCTGCCGCTTGAGGTCGAGAGCGGGCGACGCGCCTTGAAAAATGAAATTACCACGCTGTGGATGACCGACCGAGCCCGCACGCTGCAGCCGACGCCGATCGATGAGGTGAAGACCACGCTGTATTTCGTCGGCCAGATCTTTTGGACGGTCCTGCCCCAGATCTACGAGCTGATGGAACGCGCCCTGGCCCATTCTTACCCGGGATTGGCGCTTGAACGTCCCTGGTTCCGCCTGGCCTCATGGATCGGCGGGGACCGGGACGGCAACCCATACGTGACGGCCGAGGTGACCGCTGAAACCCTGACCCTGCACCGCGGGCTGACCATTGAGAATTTCCGCCGGGCCATGCAGGACCTGTCACGCCGCCTCAGCCTGAGTGAAAGGCGCGCACCCCTGCCGGAGGGCTTGCACGCCTGGCTGGAGGCTCGCCAGCCTTATCCCCCGCACGCGGCCCAGATCCAGCAGCGATATCCCAGGGAACCCTACCGCCTGATCCTGACCTTGCTGGCCGCTGACCTGGCCGAAGCCTCGCAAGATGACATGAAGTTGCGCCTGCTCACGCGCCTGCCGCACACGGCTCGCATCCAAACCGCTGACCTGTCCGGCCCGTTGAAGGCGATGGGCAGTGCGCTGCCCGCACCGGTGGTGGCTGGGCCGTTAAGGGATGTCCAGCGCCAGGTGGAGATATTCGGCCTGCATGGCGCCCGCCTGGACCTGCGGGAAGATTCGAGCCGGATCAACGCCGCCGTGGGCGAAGTGTTGCGCGCGCTGGGGATCGCGGCCAATTTCGAGGCCATGGAGGAGATTAACCGGCGTAAGCTGCTGGTCGATCTGCTGCGCCAGCCGGCCCCGCCCCTGGCAGTTCACCCAGGCGTCTCCCCGGCTGCCGCGGAGACCTGGTCGCTTTTCCAACTTATTCAACGCACGCGCGAGGTCTACGGCCCCGAGCTGTT
>JAJYIW010000113.1 GCA_021789855.1 Chloroflexota bacterium
AGATCGGCAAAATCTACCCCATACCCGTAAAAAAGGGTGCGGTAGTCGCCCTGCAGCAGGCCATCCAACCGGCGAATGACCTTCCAATCCAGGCGCTGCAGGATGCGCTCAGGCGTTGCCGCTGGCGTGGGCGCTGGCATGTTCATGCAAGGGTACCACCGGGACCGGAATTTTGGCGATGATCTTGCTCAGCAGATCATCGCTGGTAATATTGTCCGACAGGGCTTCGTACGAAAGCACCAGGCGGTGGCGCATCACATCGAGCGCCATATCCAGCACATCCTGGGGCAAGGCATAGTTTCTCCCGCGGACAAAAGCCAGGGCGCGAGCCGTGAGGATGAGGTTGATCGAAGCGCGCGGGCTGGCGCCAAACAGGATGTAACGCTCCAGCTCTTTCAGGCCCACCTCCCCGGCTGAACGCGTCGCCGTCACCAGCTTAACCGAATATTCCATCAGCGCCGGATCGACGAATACCTGGTCAACCTTCTTCTGCAGTTCAACCAACTGGCTGGTCGTCAACACCTTCTGCATGGCCGGCAGCTCACCCGTCATCCTTTCGACGATGACAAATTCTTCTGTCTTGCTGGGATAGCCCACCAGGACTTTGAGCATAAACCGGTCGACCTGGGCTTCTGGTAAAGCATACGTGCCCTCGGTCTCGATCGGGTTTTGGGTGGCCAGCACCAGGAAGGGGTTGGGCACGGCAAAGGTCTCGCGGCCAATCGTCACCTGCCGTTCCTGCATCACCTCCAGCAAAGCGCTCTGCACCTTGGCCGGCGCGCGGTTAATTTCGTCTGCCAGGAGCAGGTTGGTGAACACAGGCCCCAGCGAGGTGGTAAATTCGGCGGTTTTTTGATTGTAGATGCGCGTGCCCACCAGGTCGGCCGGCACCAGGTCCGGGGTAAACTGGATGCGCTTGAATTCCCCACCGATGGACTCGGCCAGGGTTTTGATGGCCATCGTTTTGGCTAAGCCGGGGACGCCTTCCACCAGGATGTGCCCACGAGCCAGCAGGGCCACCACCAGCCGTTCCAGCAAATGATCCTGCCCGACAATCACTTTCTTAACTTCGTATAAGACCTGTTCCATCGGCTTTTTATGGTCTGGGTTCACATTCTGCTCCATGCTGATCTCCATGATCCATCAAAGATAAGGTCGATTATGACCGGTTAAAGCTGGCTTGCCAGCCCGGCCGTATCACGGGAAACTCCCCGGCTAATCCGGAGGAGACCCCAGCGCGCCCCCCGCGGTGGTGATCGGCACAGCAAAACCGATCCCGATAAAAACATCTTGCCCGGTCGGATTGACGATGCCTTCGACGATGCCGATCACCTGCCCATACCGGTTCAACAAAGGGCCGCCCGAGTTGCCCGGGTTGATCGAGGCGTCAACCTGGATCAGGCCCTGGATGGTCTTGCCGTCTTTGCCTGGCGAGAATGAGCGGTTAAAGCCGGAGATCACCCCCGCGCTCATCGAGCTGTAGAGCCCAAAGGGGTTGCCGACCACGTAGGCTTCATCGCCCACCCGCATCGCGCCGGGATTCCCCAGCGTCGCAGGGAAAATTTGAGCCGGTGGCTGGTCCGCTTTGAGCACGGCAATATCCGTGTCTGCCTGGTGGCTGACTACCTGCCCGGCGGATTGGGTGCCATCGGCAAAGGTCAATTGGATCGAGGCAGCACCAGAAACCACGTGATACGCCGTGAGGATATCGCCGCTGTCATCGATCACCACCCCGCTGCCCAGGCCACTATCCGGCTTTCCATCAGCCCCGGTGCCTTTGGTCTGGATCAATACCAGCGAGGGCTGGATTGCCTGGTAAACCTGCTCTGAAAATGCTGGAGCCGGGGTTGCCGACGCCAACACCTGCCCTGCTACCGTAGCCACCTGGCTGGTAGTCAGCGGTAGCGGCGCAGGGAAAAGCAGGTGGTAGGCCAGCAAGGCCAGAAGTGCAGCCCCTACCCCTGCCGTAAAAACAGCCCCTTTCCTGGCTAACCCCCGCAGCCTAGTAAGATGCAGCCGTAAGCGATCCGCCCGAGATGGGATCGGCTCCTGATTGGGATATTCTAACATTCAATCATTTTTTGGTAAATCATATATCCTTAACGATCATCTTCCCGTTACATATAACGGCGACGCTGTAGATACTATACCTGTTATCGATGAACATAGGATTAAATATATCTCAAAATAAAACCGAATCAAGATGATTGAGAGAGTCATCGGCCTTTTTCAGGTCAAGGGTTTTACAACCCACAGCCTCGCGTATAACGCCATTTGATATAATTCAAACCTGCGCTTAACCTGGACGGACGCCGATCCTGGAAGCGGCATCAAACAACCATAAACCTGGACTATAATCATTGAATCCAGTAGACCTGTGGAGGAATTAACCATGCAAACTGTCTCGCCTGAAAGCGTTGGGCTTTCATCAAGCCGCCTGGAGCGGGTGTCCAGCGCCATGCAAAGGTATGTCGACCAGTCATTATTATCCGGGGTGATAGTCCTGATCGCCCGCCAGGGCCAGGTGGCTTATTTGCAGGCGTTTGGCCAGCAGAATATTAAAGCCAACCGCCCCATGACCTTCGATACCCTCTTCCGCATCTATTCGATGACCAAGCCGATTACCACCACGGCAGCGATGATGCTGGTGGATGAGGGAAAACTGCGCCTGTCGGACCCCGTCTCGCGCTACGTCCCTGGCTTCAAGAACCCCAGGGTGATGCAGCCGCGCAATGGCTGCGATTTCGAGCTGGTGCCGGCCCGGCGCGAGCCCACCCTTCACGACCTGATGATCCATACGGCGGGGTTGAGCTATGGCTTCGAAGAAAATTCAGCCCTGGATGAGCGCTACCGTAAAGATATATGGGTCCCCGATGAAAAAGAACCCACGCCTGACCTGAAAGAGATGGTCGACGCGATTGCGAAATTGCCGCTGGCCAGCCACCCCGGTACGGCCTTCCGTTATAGCCTGGCCATCGACGTGTTGGGTTACATCATCCAGGTCGTTTCTGGGATACCTTTCGATGAATTCCTCAAGGAAAAGGTTTTATCACCCCTGGGAATGGTGGATACCGATTTTTGGGTGCCTCCGGAAAAGGTTGACCGTCTATCAACCGTCTATGGCCCGGCGGATGCAGGGGGACTCAAGGTGGTGGAGGGGCACGTGAACAGCTCATGCACCCTCCCGAGCCGCAGGCCCAGCGGCGGCGGTGGGCTGGTCTCGACCATCGGCGACTATTTCCGCTTTGGGCAGATGCTGCTCAACCAGGGGGAGCTGGATGGCGTGCGCCTGCTGGGCCGCAAGACGGTGTCCTGGATGTTGCAGAACCATCTACCGGAGGGGATTTACTCAGACGCCGAGCAGGCCAACGGTTTTGGCCTGGGAGGAGCGGTATTGCTGTATCCGGGGCGGAGCCGCAGGCCTGGCTCTGCCGGTAAATTTGGCTGGGGCGGAGCCGCCACCACCGAATGGTGGATTGACCCGGCCGAGCAGATGAACTGCATCCTGATGACGCAATACATGCCGGGCTTTATCCCGCCCGTGGTGGAGGATTTCGCCCAGACGGCCTACCAGGCGCTGGAATAAAAAAATCCCCCACCCGTAAAACGCTGGTGGGGGATCAGGCTATATCGATGAGGTCAGGCGAGGCTTAACCGCTGGGCCTGAAGGCCGGCAATCACGTCATGCGCCGATCACCTTCAGCCATTCCGACAGCGGGCGGTTGAACAGCCCTTCCTGGTCATTTTCGACTGCGATTTTCCTGGCCTGGTCGTTCCATTCCAGGTGAATTTGTCTGGCCTCTTCGCGCTCATAAGCATAGGTGCTGCCATCGTCGCGGTAAAGGTCGAATGCGCCGTCAGCGCCGGCATAAACCTGGAGCTCAATCTGGGTCTGTTTTTCATCCGCGTGCAAAATATCTTCACCCATAGGGATGATCGAACCGGCGCGCACAAAGAGCGGTAGGGTGTCGATAGGCGCCGCTGCCTCAATAGTCTGGCCGCCCCAGTAGCTGGCGCCGGTCCAGTAATCGTACCAGAGAGTTCCCTCGGGTAAGTAGACCGGCCGGCTGGTCTTCCCTGGCTCGGTGACAGGCGCGACCAGAAAAGCCGGCCCAAACATGTATTCATCTTTGATAGCCATCACCTTCGAATCCATTGGAAAATCCATGAACAGGGCGCGCATGAAGGGGGCGCCGCTGCGATAGGTATGGAAGGCTAATGAATAGATATACGGTAACAGCCGGTAGCGCAGCTTGAGATATTTTGCCAGGATAACCTCCACTTTCGGGCCGTACGACCAGGGCTCATTCTCTGGGCGGGTGCCATGGGCGCGGAAAGTGGGGCAGAACGCACCGAACTGGAACCAGCGGGTGTACAGCTCCGGATAATCCTGGGGGATCTCTGCCATCGTCTGGGGGTTGCCTGGCAAGGCCTGCCAACCGCCGATATCACTCGACCAGTAAGGAAGTCCAGTGGCGCAAAAATTGAGGCCAGCCGGAATCTGCCGGCGGTAAGCATCCCACGTCGGGTAGATATCGGATGACCAGAAGGTCGTTCCATTCCGCTGGGCGCCCAGGTAGGCCGATCGCGAAAGGATCAGGCAGCGGCCCCTGGCATCTCGGCGGAAGCCGTCGTAGATCGCCTGGGTGTGGAGCAACGGATACAGGTTGTGCACTCGCGCCCCGCTGCCGGCCTTCAAGAAGTAAGGGTGAGGAGACACGTCTGGCTCATCTTCGTCTAACCAGAAGGCTTTGAAGCCCTTGGCCAGGTAGTTATCCCTCACACGCTCCCAAAGCCAGGCCGCTGCAGCGGGGTGGGTGGTATCGATCACCGCACCGCGCGGATCATCCGCCGTCCCATAAACCACCTTGCCATCCTGGTCATGCATCAACCAGCCGTTTTTCTCCAGCAGTTCATAATAGCGGCTTTCCCTGGTAAAACGCGGCCAGACTGATATCATGCTATCGAAGCCCAGGCTGGCCAGCTCAGCGTTCATCGCCGCCGGATCGGGCCAGGCTTCCGGATCGAGGTCCAGGTCGCCCAGGTTCTTCCAATGGAACCAGTCCACCACCAGGTAGTCCGCCGGGTATCCTTTCTCGCGCATGGTCCGGGCCACTTTGAGTAATTCTGCCTGAGACGCATACCGCTGCTTGCATTGGATATAGCCGAGCGCCTTGACCGGCGGGAGAGGGGCCGCGCCGGTGAGGGCCTGGTAGCCGGCATAGATGGCATCGGTATTTCTACCGGTGATGACAAAGAAAGACACGGCGTCACCCGCCTCTGCCCACCAGCGCGTCACTCCCAGGCCGGGCTCGCACAATTCGAGCTCCACCCGGGAAGGGTTATCAAAAATAAACCCATACGGCCAGGGACTGACCACAAAGGGAACCGCGATAACCTCCCCGCCCTCCGCGTGATAATCATGCCACACGTGAAACTTCTTTTGGCGCAAATCCATCCATCCTTGCTGGTGCTGGCCCAGCCCGTAAACGTGCTCCAGGCTGGAAGCGTTCATGTTCACCTGGACGTGGTAAGTGGCCTCGCCTGCCACTTCAGCCTCATCCAATCCATAGAACAGGCTCTGCATGATGGGACGGTTGGTTTCATCCTTGAACGCAAATTGCTTGGATGATTTATCCAGCATCACGGTCATTTTTTCGGTTGACCAGGTGACTTTGCTGGCCTCGTCCTGAGTGGTCACCGCCAGGGACTCGTCGGGTTTCGCTGTTATGCCCCATAACGGTAACGGCGCCATTTTCCCATTGGGGAAAAAAGCAACGTGAGCGATATTGTCGCGGTAGAAAGTAAGCTGAATGGTGCCCAATTCACATTCCAAGGTCGCGCCTTGAGCATTTGGATGTACTACTTTGATTTGCCCTGTTCCAAACATAGAAATGCTCCTGAAAGAAAGATTTATATCGATGGGGATATTCCTCACCGTACAACGGGGCTTATTATAAACAATAATTCCGAAGTGAAAAAGGCGTTTTTTTTGGAGGGGGGTTGTACTGGCTTTGTAGAACAGCCAAAACCAGGATAAAATCCATCCAACGCATTTTATTTTTATTGGAGGTCAGCAATGCAATACCGGCAATTAGGCAAATCAGGGGCACGGGTCTCAGTGATTGGGTTAGGCACCAACCGTTTTGGCTACGAACAGATGCCCCAGGAAGAAGTCAACCGGGCGCTGGGCGCCGCCGCTGAGCTGGGGATCAACTTCCTGGATAGCGCGGATGTTTACCAGGATGGCCGCTCGGAAGAGACCATTGGCCATGCTCTTAAAGGCAAACGGAACCAGTTTATGATTGCCACCAAATTCTACAACCGCACCGGCGAAGGGCCTAACGACTGGGGCGCTTCACGCCTGCACCTGCGCATGGCGGTCGAAGCCAGCTTACGCCGCTTGCAGACGGATCATATCGACCTGTATTACGTCCACAATTATGATGACGCCACGCCCATCGAGGAGATGTTACGCGGCCTGGATGACCTGGTGCGCACAGGTAAAGTGCTGTACCTCGGCGCTTCCAACTTCCTGGCCTGGCAGGTGGCCCGCGCCAACCTCCTGGCCGGTGTCCACGGCGGGTCGCCTTTTGTGGTTGACCAATCTCAATACCACCTGCTGGAACGCGGGGTAGAGAAAGAGCTGCTGCCTTTCTGCCGCAGCCAGGGCGTGGGGTTGATCCCCTATTTCCCTCTGGCCGGCGGTTTCCTGACCGGCAAATACCGGCGTGACCAGCCAGCGCCGGCGGGCTCGCGCGGCGAATCAAGCCGGTATGTCCAGAAATACATGACCGACGCAAATTACACCCTGGTTGAGCGGCTGAGCGTGTGGGCTGAGCAGCGCGGGCGCGCGCTCAATGAGCTGGCCCACGCCTGGCTTTTAGGCCACCCGGAAGTCAGCTCGGTGATCAGCGGCGCCACGCGGCTTGAACAGGTACAACAGAACGCCAAAGCCGGCGATTGGATCCTATCGCCGGATGAGATGCAGGAAATCCAGAAGATACTGGCAGGGGAATAAAGTGGAGATGGCGGGAATCGAACCCGCGTCCGAAAGATTCGACCCTCGAATATCTACGAGCGTAGCTGGCCTGTGATCTCACCAGATGGTCGCGGGCCAGCCAGGCTCCCATCCAGCCAGTCGCTTGGGCCCGAGAGCCCTCTATTCGTGCATTTAGCGACGTCATGCACGGCATTCCGACTTTGTGACGCCCGCTCGATCACCGGTCGGAAGACGGGACCGGCGGACGTGATTTCACGAGGAAATCATATGCGCCTTCTCTTGTCGCTAAGCGGCGAGAGGAAGAGCGGCATAGTTAGTGCGATTGGCACTTAAGGTTTTGTACTGATTTATCGAGCTCGGTACCTCTCGGCTCGCAATCCGGGACCAGCCTCCTCCGTCGAAGCCTGTCATCCCCATGCACTTTTATTATACCCGGATCTGTCGATTTTAATAATGTTATAATTGATTTCAGCTATTTTTCCTTGTCACCGGATATTGATCCTGATTGATGATGCCCTTTAGCCGTCCCAGGGTGCGTAAAGCTGTCCAACGCAGCAGGTCTCAGCGCTACATCTTATATGTGCTGCTGGCCTTTGCTGCGTCGGTCTCGATCACCCGCCTGTTCCTCTCGTTGACCGGCTACCCCAAGATCGGCGGGGGCGAGCTGCACATCGCCCATGTGTTGTGGGGCGGGTTGATCTTGTTCATCGCCACCCTCATCCCGCTGCTATTTGCTAACCGCTGGGCTTATACCCTATCGGCGGTATTGAGCGGCGTAGGTGTTGGCCTGTTTATTGATGAAGTGGGCAAATTCATCACCCAAAACAATAATTATTTCTACCCGGCGGCTGCGCCCATCGTCTACGGCGTGTTTCTACTCACTCTCCTGCTTTACACCATGACCCGCCGGAAACGTCCCCACGATGTGCGCACCGAATTGTACGCCCTGTTCGATGACTTGCAGGAGGTGCTCGATTTTGACCTGGACGAAAGAGAACACCAGCGCATCCTGGACAGCCTGGATCATATTCGTTCCCAGACCGACCAGCCCGACCTGCTGGCCCTGGCCGATAGCCTGGAAGCGTTTATCCATTCTAAGCAAGTGACCCTGGTCCCTGGGACGCCGGGACCATGGATGCGATTTTTCCAATCCATCAACACCGGCATAGAAAAAATAGCCACCCGGAAACGATTGAAGGTCACCCTGGCGGTCAGTTTGGCTGCGTTGGGACTATGGTCACTGACCTACCCGCTGAGAATCCTCTTCCAGATTCAGGCGCCCGGCCAAATCCAGTTTGTCCTGTCTGACCTGGTTAACCAGGGCATGATCCACACCTCGCTGGGGTTGCATGGATTCGAGATTCGCCTGGCCTTGGAGTTATCGGTCAGCCTGGTCTACCTGACGGCGGCCGGCTTTATAACCTTTGGGCGGGAGAAACGCGGCCTGGACCTGGGATTCATCGGGCTGGTCTTCTCCCTGGCAGTGGTGGACACGGTCGTCTTCTATTTCAACCAGTTCACCACAATCGTAAACGTTATTGCCCAAACTCTCGTCTTGTTGGCCTTAATCGCTTACCGGCGGCGCTTCACGAATGTCAATCACTCGTTATAGCCCTGCGCGCCGTTAATCTTTGCAGCGACATCCAGTTTGGTTAAAGCCCACGATTGGCCCGATCCGTCTATTGACCCGCTCTAGAGATGGCGTTAGAATATTACCATCAGATTAACGTCGAGGGATCGATATGCCAATTTACGAGTATGTTTGCCAGGACTGTAACGCCCATTTTGAGGTTATTCGCTCGATGAAAGATGCGGATGAACCCATTGCCTGCCAGGAGTGTCATTCCGTAGAGCATATTAAACGGATGCTCTCCGTTTTCGTTGCGACGAGTGGCGGGCAAACCATTACCGGTAGTAGCCCAAGCTGTGATGGCTGCAGCGGCGGTTCTTGCGCTTCCTGCCACAGTTAGGGAACCCTATGAAAATCAAACCGGGAATCACAGCCCTCGTCACCGGGGGCTCCAGTGGCATTGGCCTGGCCACGGCCCTCAAGCTGGCCGAAAAAGGCGCTAATGTGTGGCTTTTAGCTCGCAACCCCGAACGCCTGGCGGAAGCAGCCACCAAGATCAAAGCTGCCAGTAAAACGCCGGGACAGCGCAGCGGAACCCTGCAAGCGGATGTCAGCGATGCCAGCCAGGTAACGGACGTCATCCAAAAATGGATCCAGGATGTGGGGGCACCCGACCTGGTAATCAACTCGGCAGGGGAAGCTTATCCCGGCACCATCGACGACCTGGATGTTTCCATCTACCGTAAATTGATTGAAATCAATTTCCTGGGGACCGTGCATGTCACCAAAGCGGTCCTCCCCGTTATGAAAGCCCGGAGGAGTGGGCATATCGTCAATATCAGCTCAGGCGCCGGTTACATCGCTTATTATGGTTACACCGCCTATAGCGCGACCAAGTTTGCCGTGCGCGGCTTTAGCGATGCCTTGCGAGACGAGCTGGCGCATACGGGCGTCAGGCTATCCGTGGTTTTTCCACCTGACACGGAAACGCCCCAACTGGCCTTCGAGAACACCATCATTCCCTATGAGACACGGGTGATCAACGATGATGGCGGCCTGTTCTCCGCCGATTATGTGGCGAACGCCATTCTCAAGGGGATTGAACGCGACCAGTACCAGATCATCCCCGGTTTCATGAACCAGGTGGCCTACCGGTTAAGCGGCGCGCTGGCCAATTTCAACCTGACCGATTGGTATATCGATGGGTTAATTGCCAAAGCGCGTAAGAATAAGAGTAAAGCCGCCGCCAGCCAAAAGACCCCACCGGCTTGAGCCAAGGGATCATACAAGATCATGCACCAGCCGCAAGGCTGGTGTTTTTTCTGCATCCCCCAGGAGCAGCGCCACGCTGAGCACCACGACCAGCCAGGATAGGTCTGCCGCCAGCCGGTGAGCCCATTGGACCCACACCGGGGCCCCAGGCAGCAGGCCGATCCCGCCCAGGACAAGCTGGACTCCAAACAGCGCTATCCCGGCTGCCAGCCAGCGGCGCTGGGATGGCCCGGATTGACCGGCTCGGATCCACCAGGCTAACCCGGTGACGTAAAGTGTGACCAGTACCGCCAGGGCAAGATAGTAAACCCGAAAATGTGTGAAATAGCCCGCGACGGCGCGAGTTTCCAACGCAGGTAATCCATTCCCTGGCGCGGCCATCCCCCCGGTCATCTCCAGGAGGAGCATACCCGCCAGGGCAGCCAGCGCCATCCC
>JAJYIW010000114.1 GCA_021789855.1 Chloroflexota bacterium
CTCATTTCTTCTATTCGTATGGCGTCTGGTCCCAGAACTGGCTGAACTTTTGGATGCCATCCTGGGTATAAGGATGCTGAAAACCATCCTGATAAACGGCAAGCCCGGCGGTGACGATATCGGCTCCCAGCACTGCTGCATCCACGATCTGCCGGGCATTGCGCACCGCGGCAACGATGATCTGCGATTGAAAGCCATAGTTATCGCGAATGGTCATCATATCGCTGAGAAAGCCGCTCACTTCTTCTCCGTTTGTCTCCTTCCACCCTATGAAAGGTGACACATAGTACGCGCCAGAACGCATCGCCTGCAGGGCTTGCATCGCCGAAAAGACCAGGGTGCAGTTCACCCGGATACCTTTTCGCGCCAGGGCGTCCATGGTCTTGAAAGCCGGCTCGATGCACTGGAGTTTGATCACAAAATTGGGAGAGATGGCTGCCAGTTTCTCGGCTTCAGGCAGCATCTCTTCATACGTCCGGAAGTGCGGGTTGACCTCCACAGAGACAGTCTTGTCCGTACCCTCCACCAATTTTGCGATCTCCTTAATCACTGTCAGGAATGGCTTACCCGACGCTTGAATATGGCGCGGATTGGTCGTCACACCATCGATCTGGAATGCATCCAGGGCGTATACGATTTCCTCTACGTGGGCGCTATCTAAAAAGAATTGCATTTTTACTCCTTATTTGATGTACCGGTCATGGCGAGGCCCGTTCTTTGGGCCGAAGCAATCTGTTTATCCATTGAGATTGCTTAGCTTCGCTCGCAATGACGGTTGCTCATTTGGCGTGGCCCACGCCAATGCGGGGGCCGTTCTTTGGGCCGAAGCAATCTGTTTATCCATTGAGATTGCTTCGCTTCGCTCGCAATGACGGTTGCTCATTTTGCGTGGCCCACGCCAGTGCGAGCGGCTTCAGGTTACTTGACGATCCATTTCACCCCAGCCGGCAAAGACGCACCATTGCCGGCAGTAGAAATATTTAATGGCAAGCCGGGTAGCTGCATCCCTACCACTGGTTTTCCAAAGGTCCACACTTCTTCCAGATCCAAATTGGGCTTTAGCTCTCCGGTATGCTGGACCGATGGCCCCAGCGGCAGCAAAGTACCTTCACGCCCAAAGACAGGGATATATTCCAGGGGCACTTTACGGTTAAACACACCGGGGCCTTTTACCCAGGTTTGCTCCCAGAGATCGTACCAGTTGCCCGCGGGTAAATAATAAATTGCCAGGCGGTCGGAGCGCAACACCGGCACGACCAGTAAAGAGCTCCCCAGCATGTATTGTTCCTCGAACGGCCAGGAAAGCCGGTCCTCAGGAAAGGCGAGCACCATAGAGCGCATCACCGGCAGGCCATTGTTTTGCGCTTCCAGCGCGCAGCCTTGCAGATAGGGAATTAACCGGTAACGCCAATCCAGCCAGGCGCGAACGATCGCCTCAGCCTGATCGCCATACAACCACGGTTCGCGTGGACTGGTACCGTGAAAGCGCGTGTGTGAAGCTAAAATGCCCGCCTGCGCCCAGCGGATATACAACTCAGGCGCCGGCATACCCGCGCCCAGCAGGCCGCTTCCTGATGCTGGCCCATAGAAGCCGCCGATGTCGTGGGAGTAAAAAGCGCCGCCGCTCATCCCCCACGAAAGGCCGCCGCGAATGCTGGCAGCCAGCCCTTCCCAATCACCCTGCGGATCGCCGCCCCACTGGACCGGGTAGCGCTGCCCACCTGCCCAACTCGAGCGCCCCCACACAATCCCTTCCCTGGCGCCATATTTTTGCGAGGCTTCGAACGCGCACCGGTTATACAGCAGCGGATAAATGTTGTGGAGGTGTTTTCCGTTATCTCCATTGTAACCAAGCACCTGCTCGGGCACCGCTTCGCCATAGTCCGTTTTCATGACCGAAACACCCATCTCGAACAACTCGCGATGCATATCCCGGAACCAGGCGTAGGCTTCCGGATTGGTAAAATCGATTAATCCCGATGGTTGAAGATGGGGAATCAGCCGATCGTTCGGAGGCGGCAGCCAGCGATGCACATAGGGCTGGCCGTCCTCGGTTTGAAGAAAGAACTTCCTGGCCGCCAATGGCTCGAACAACGGGTTCGATGTGGAAAGATAGGGATACTCCCACAGGCATAAGCGATAATCCATGGCGCGCAGGCCTTGCACAAAAGCGGGAGGGTCGGGGTAACGATCGGCATCCCAAGAAAAATCAAAGCGCGTTTCAGATTTATGCCAGGCGCGCCCGTCGAGCGTCAAGACATCACAGGGTATGCGTCGTTGCCGTAATTGTCGTGCCACATCCATGATCTCATCGGCCGTCTGGTAATAAGCTCGCGACATCCAGGCGCCGTAACTCCAGCGCGGCGGCAACAACGTTCGCCCGGTGAGATGGGTATAACTATCCAATATCGTAGCCGGAGAATCGCCGAAGATCAGAAACAAATCCAGCGAGGCATCATTCAATTTGATAATATAGCTTCGATGCGACCAGGGGGGATAGCCCACGCCGTGGGTCACCCGGCCACAGGTATGGACGAATACTCCCCACCCCCGCGGACTCCAGGCGAAAGGAACATTCTTGTAGGATAACTCGGCATTGACCCCGGTCGCATCCTGGTTCCAGCTCTCGATCAACTGCCCGCGCCGATTCAAAGGTCCAAATTTCTCTCCCAGGCCATAGACAGGCTCTTCGCTTTCGAGCGCAAAGGAGAGCAGCCACCCTTCTGCGCTGGCAGCCAGGGCCATCAGTCTTTCTTGACCAAGGATATTCAGATCGTTGCTTGAAGCCAGGAGGTTTTCGTTTTTCCGGCGAACAGCCAGCCTTAATGGGTATTGGTCAAATACTAGCTCCAATTGGCCCGCCATAAGCCGAATCGTCTCACCTGCATGCACCCGCAGGCCGGCGCTGGCGGCGCTATTCTCCAGCCCGCCTGGGTCAGCTAAAATGCCATAATCCGTGACAGAACCTCGCTGGAGGCGCAGCCTGATCATATCCCTGCCCGGAAAACTGATTTCCAGGGTACCCGCTTCAGACTCGAAACTGGCCACGCCATTCGTCATTGTGGAAAATTCCAGGCGATTCAGGGCAGAAAAACTTTCCTGAAGCGCGTTGATGGGTTGGTCAAATAACATCATTCAAACACCTCATTTGCAGAAACTGCTCATTGGGCGTAGCCCAGGTCCGTTCGAGCAGCTTTTGGGGCCAGGATCATCGCTTCCGGGCATTTTATTTCATTCCGGTCGTCGCGATGCCCGTGGTAATGCTGCGTTGCAGGAAGGCGAAGACCAGCGACACCGGGATAAGGGTCAGCACGGTCATGGCAAGGATCAGATTCCATTGCACGTTCAGCTCACCCTGGAATGAAGCCAGTCCGACCTGCAGGGTAAACAAGTTGTTATGGGTTAGCACAATCAACGGCCATAAGAAGTCGTTCCACCGCCACATGACCGAGAAGATGGCCAGGACCGCCAGCGCCGGCGCCGAAAGCGGGATGATGATCTGGGTAAAAATGCGCCATTCAGTGGCGCCATCCACGCGCGCCGCATCTATCAGCTCATCTGGCAGCGTGAGCATATATTGGCGCAGTAAGAACATACCTGTGGGGGTGGCAATCGTCGGAACGATCACACCCGTGAGCGTATTGTTCCAATGCAGGGTCGTAATGATCAAGAATTCCGGGATCAGAATGACCGAGGTAGGCACCATCAACGTGGCGATCATGATCAGGAAGATGGCCGTTCTGCCCTTGAATTGATATTTGCTCAAGGCAAACGCAGCCATGCTATTCACGATCAAGGTAAGGATGGTCGCCACGACCGTGACGATGATGCTGTTCTTCAGGTATATCCCAAAATTGAAACTACTGATTCCCTGCTGGTAATTATCCAGGCTGAAGATAATATGCTCAACCTTCGTAAGGTCTTTGATATTCACCGTATAGATGTGACTCGGATGCCTGGGATCGACCAGGGTGGATATAATCCCGATCCTTTTCACTTCTGCCAATTCCACTGTTTTCCCATTCAGCGTCACGTTGAAAAGTGGAAGCGGACTAGCATAACCAGGGACCGGCACCGTTTCCTGTTGGTAAGGAAATAGTCGTGGTGGAAAGGTATCAATTTCACCCAAGGATTTGAAAGAGGAGAAAATCAGCCAGGTGACCGGACCAAACATGATGATGACACCCAGTCCGAGGTACAGGTAGGTCACTATATCCGTAAAATGTAAGCGCTTGCGGCCGCGTGTTTGGGTGAGAAAACGCAGGATTGCCTTCACATTACACCTCGTTTTTACGAAGGGTCAACTGAGCGATGGTCAAGATCACTAGCACACCTGCCATTAAGATCGAAGCGGTTGAGGCAAGTCCCATCAATTTGATCGGGCTGGAGAAGCCATTCATGTAAATGTACTGCACCAGGTACAGCGTGGCCGAGCCAGGGCCTCCGCCTGTAAAGGCATACACAATATCAAAGATCTGCACTGCCCTTATTAATGAAAGAACCATCACCACGAGCATGGTTGGCATCAACAACGGCATCGTGATTCTTCGGAAAGCGTTGAACCCATTTGCGCCGTCCATACTGGCGGCTTCATAAAGGTCGGCTGGAATGGATTGCAAGCCTGCCAGCAGGATCAGCGTATAAAATCCCATGCTCGACCAGGTGCTGATCATCACCATCCAAAAACGAGCCCAATCTGGATTGGTCATAAAGGGCATCGAATTAAGCCCCAACATCACAAGGATTCCATTCAACAATCCGTTGTCCTGTAAAATCCATTTCCAAAGCAGGGAAACCACAATTGGAGAGAGCAGGACGGGATAAAAATATATACTGCGAAAGAATCCCCGCGCCTTTATTTTCCCATTGAGAACGATGGCGGTGATCAATGAAATCGCCACGATGAGGGTCACTTGAAAAACAACAAATTGAATGGTATTACCGACTGCGCGCCAGAATAAGTCTACCACGCATGTATTGGGATCAAAGACATTGCTACAATCAAAGATCTGTTGAAAATTTTGCATCCCGATCCAGGCGCGTTGAGAAAGAAAAAGATTCGGGTCCTGGGTGAAGGCATAGCCAAAATTGAGCAGCATTGGCAACAGGCTAAAGATTCCGAATACCAATAAGTTGGGCAAAACAAAAAAATAAGGCATCCGGTGTCGCCCGACCAGTTTTTGGAGCGGGTTGAACAGGACTCGATCCAGAATCTGCGTGATCAAATCATAAAGCCCAATAAAGAAACGGTTGGATCCATCCCCCATGGTTTGGAAGATATTTTTCCGTGTGGCTTTATGGATCATTGTTTTCCTCTTCCATAACCAAACCATTGCTACGACGAGTCGTTAATTCATGAAAAATGGGGAAATAAAAATAATTATAACGTCTTACGAATTTTGATCCATGGCGAGATGCAGCTCACTCCTGAAGCGCCGGAATGAGCTGCATCTCGAAATATCATTTACTTCTTCTGTGCGATCGCAGTATCGATGTCTGATTGGAGCTTCTGGATCATCTCATCCATGGATAACTCACCCGTCAGGTATTGAGAAATCCTGGTGACAGAATTCTGATAGTAGGCGAAGGCGTTCGGATTCGGGTTCAGCGCCCAGCCTTGATCGGTAATATTTTGAACCCCAGCGGTGAAAGCGTTCAAAGCGGCTTTGACGTTGGGGTCGTTGGTTTTGAAATTAACGCCAGCTTTAGCCACCGCGGTTTCAGCCGGAAGGGCGAGGGTGCCGGCGCTGAAAGCGCTGTAGTTCTCGGGCTGCATCAGGAATTCCATGAATTTGGCAACCTGAGCCGGATACTTGGTGCTCTTAAAAGCTACCACAGCAGAACCGCCGGCGATTCCAACGCTGCCGCCAGCGCCAGATGGAGCGGGCACGACCCGCCAGTCAAAATTGGTGCCAACGGTCTTGGCGACATTACCTACCTGCCAGCTTCCGGCGAGGCAGAAGACCATTTGGCCGCTCATGAAGTCATTGATGCAGCTATTGCCGCCCTTGGTCCAGATTTGGTTATCAGTCAAGCCCTGGGTCTCCCAGTTTTTGAGCATGGTCACTGCCTGGCGGAATCCCGGGCTGTCGATGGTGAATTTGCCGTCTGGGGTGAGCAAAGTACCGCCGTCACTGATGATCACACTGGCCAGGCGGTGTCCAGTCGCGTCCATACCGATGGCATACTTCACGCCGGTAGCCTTCTTAACCGCTGAAGTGGCTTTTGTCCAATCATCCCAGGTGGCGTTGGCGCCGGGTAAGGCCACGTTGGCTTGCTTGAAGAGGGTGGTATTGACGAATGGCCCGGTGACGGTTAACGTATCAGGGAAACCGTACAGCCCGGACGTGTCGCCGGCGGGTCGCATCGCGGCCAGGACCGGGGCGGCGAAGTTATTCTTCATAAAGGATGGGTCGCTGAGGTAGGGAGTGAGGTCCAGCAGATAACCCCGGAAAGCGCCAAAGTTGGTGATGCGGGCAAGGTCAGGGGCCTGGCCAGCCTGAACCTGGGCGGGCAGCTGGTTGGTGATGTTGGTGTAGGGAACCACATCCAATTCAACCGTGATGCCCGGGTTAGCCGCTTCAAATTTTGTGATGATTGGAGCCATGATGGAAGCTTCAGAACCATCCTGGTAGTACATGAAATGCAGCACGACCGGCGGAGCTGTTGGAGCAGTCGTGGGCGTGGCCGGGGCGGTGGTTGGTGTAGCGGGTATAGCAGCAGGCGCCGAGGTGGCAGTCGGTGCAGCCGGTGCAGTAGTAGGCGGGGCTACGGTCGGCGGAGCCGGTGTGGCAGCCGGAGCGCAGCCCGCCAAAATCATTGTGACAACGGTTAGTGCAGCCAAAAGATGTTTGATCTTCATAATCTTTTCTCCTTAGTCTTAATAGGTGTGGCCAAAGACAAATTAAAGATCATAGGTTAATTCTTGTAATCCTTCCACCTCCTTTTTTGGTAGGAATGTCATTGCGAGGCCCGCTCTGGGGCCGAAGCAATCTGCCTATCAATCCAGATGGCTTCGCTTCACTCGCAATGACATCATCTCGTTTTGCGTGGCCCACCCCGTGAGAACAGCTTAAGAGAGCATTAATATGGGAATCTGAGCCAGCTTCGCAAAGGCAACCAGGCTCTCTAAATGGTTGCCATAAACAAAGCAAATATGATGTTCCAAACCTTCTTTCATCAAATAATCCAAAAATTGTGAGCCTGATATTTCCAGCTTCAGGGTTCCCGAGGTTCCATTGAATGGCTTGGGCGCAGCAACCATTTCACCTTTTCCCAATACCATTCGTGGAGTCCCGGTAGCCATGCTGACACGGGCAAAAGTGATTTCACCCGGCTTTAGGACAAAGTCCCACACCAGGGGCAATTTACGATTGGAATGGATACCGCCCCGGATGGGTGTATTCGGGTCGGCCATCGACGCCGGCGCCAGGCCACAATGCCAGAGGGCCACCGTGTCTGTCTCACGATTCACTCCGACCATATCAGTTTGGAAGGCTGGGCTCCCTGCCAATAATTGCAAGATCAACTGTGTGACGGTGCTGTTGATATCTGCCTCGCAACTGCATGGAACCGGCACCGCTCCATCAAAACCATCACTGAGCATAGACATCGCTCCACAGGCTGCGCAGCCCAGGTCGGTGAAGAATTCTGGCCAGCAGCGGACTGCCAATCCATCCAGGTGCGAACCGGTCGAAATTTCTTTTAGAGCTGAATAGACACCGAGGGTCCCCCTCAACGGTTTCTGATCCAGCTCAGCCAGGTTCTCAACCCTGGAATCCAACTTCAAGCGAATATCGTCGATGCGTTCAGGGGGCGTATTGCGGGCACGCAGGAATACTTCTTCCAACGCAATTTTTTCCACCCGGATTCCAAAAGTCCGTTCCAGCGTAGGCGCATCCAGCGCGCAGGTATCCAGCCCGGCGGGATGCTCACCCACCAATCCGAGGTGAACGGATTTTAGCTGTCGACGCAACCGGCCCGCCATCGCCATAGCCCGGATTTTTTGGATGAGGCCTGCATCATGCGGATCGCCATATCCATATTCATATGGCCGGCCGCGCAGGGTGAGCGCATGACCGGCCAGATTAATACCACAAAGTGAATTCAAGCGCAGCCGCTGCCCCGTCCAGGGTTCTGGCACGGCCCACAAAAAGACCGGGACATCCACACCTTCAGTCAGCATCACCACCAGGGTGCTATCGGCAAAGGTCGCCTGGAAAATCAGGAGTAAATCCACAGGCTGATCTTTGAGATTCTGCGCCGCCTGTTGGGCTTCCTGTAAGCCGGTGATCGCCTTTTCGGGACCGCTTAACTCAAAACCGGAAGCGATCAGAGCATTGCGCGCCGCGCCGATCATTTGTTCTGCAAGCTTCACATCAAAGGTCGTTCGCACAAGCGGTAGAAATGCGATCCGGGTTGATTCCATAGCGGCCTCTAGGGTTTGACCTGGTCCTGTTGATAAAAGAAATTCATTAAAGCCAGAGCAGCAGCCCCTAACACGCTTGCGTCCCAACCGAACCCGGTCGAACAGATGCGCACGCGCTCACCCATGCGCCCAAAGGCCATCTTGCTGGTTACCTGCCGAACGGTATCGAGAAAATATTCCTCGCCGCTGGAGAAAATGCCCCCCAGGATGATCATTTCAGGGTTAAACAGATTAACCAGGCCCGCCAGTGCAACGCCCAGATAATAAGCGCGCTCCGACAGCATCCGGCGCACCTCCTGGTCTCCTTGCCGGCCTGCCTCAAAGACTCGTCCGATTGGAACCAGATCCTGCCGGTTGCGCATGATGGCGTCCAAGATTCCTTCAGGATTCTGGCTCGCGATCCCATCCGCGCTGCGCAATATGGCCGATTCCGAGACAAGCGTTTCTAAGCAGCCGCTATTGCCACAGCGGCACGGTTCGCCGCCTTCCAGCAACATGACCGTGTGCCCAATTTCCCCTGCACCGGAGATACTTCCCCGAAAGGGCTGCCCGCGCAAAATCAGGCCGGCGCCGACGCCCACCCGGCCATAAACAAAAGCCAGCGAATCCACCCCGCGCCCCAGGCCAAAGTAAGTTTCACCCACCGCCATGGCGCGTACATTATTATCCACAAAGACCGGCAGGTGCAATTGGTTTTGAAAATAATCCCGCAGGGGCACATCGTGCCAGTTAAGATTGGGCGCCAGCAGATTGATTCCCGTTGCGACTTCCACCAGGCCGGAAGCTCCAATGCCAATCCCCAAGATTTTGTTTCGCTCCACACCGCTTTCGGCGATCATTGCCTTAATCGTGGCAGCCATTTTTTTTATGACCTGGCTGCTCGGTGCATTGATATCAAATGGCTCAACCCGGTTGATCAACATCTCATCCAACAGGTTGGTCACCGCCACCGTGAACGAGCCCACTCCAATGTGCATCCCGACGGCGAAACGCGCGCTGGGTTCAAGGTGAATGCTGGTGCGCGGCCGGCCCACGGGTCGAAGCCGCCCTTCGCTCTCCTCGCCGTTTTCAACCTCCGAGACAATTCCCTGCTCCAAGAGCTCAGAAATTAAGTTGGTGATCGTGGTATTGGATAAATCGGTCCGCTGCGCCAATTGGACGCGTGAAAGGTTCGGCTCGTACAACAAATGCTGCAACACGACCTGCAAGTTGTGCAATTTCACTAAATTGATGTTGCTTCCCTGTAAGGCGTGTTTAGCCAATGTGATCACCTTCCGGATCGAAGACGAAATAATTATTTTTTATATTTGAATAAATAATTATTTGTATTGTAGCGTCCCTTCAACCATTTGTCAATCACCAGGTTCACCCCAAATAGCGGAAAAAAGACAGCGGTTGTCCTTCCCTGGGCTGTGGCAACCCTGGTTACGCACTGCCCAGCCCGCTGCCTGGTCCTGGCCAGGCTCTGAGCCAGTTTTTTTTAAAAACCCGGTCGGCTTGGACCGTGACCCTGGCTATTGATTAATCATTACAGCGGGGTAAAATGAACGGAAAATAAAAATGGGCACGTTGGAGGATGATAATGGGTCAACTGGATGGAAAGGTAGCAGTGGTCACCGGCGGCTCGCGAGGATTGGGGCTGGCCATGGTCAAAGCGCTGGCCAGGGATGGAGCCAGGGTGATGATTGCGTCGCGCTCGCCGGCCAGCGTCGATCAAGCGGTCGCGCAGGTTAAAGCGGAAGGGGGCCATGCGGCGGGTATGGCAGTGGACGTGGGCGCGCTGGAGCAGGTGACGGCGCTGGCCG
>JAJYIW010000115.1 GCA_021789855.1 Chloroflexota bacterium
GGTAGGCAGGGGAATGCCCAGCCCGAGAAAGCTGAGCCCGGCTTCGGTCAAAATTGCGTTACCCACGGTAAACGTCACCTGGGCCAGCAGTGGCGCGATCACGTTTGGCAGGATATGGCGGAAAATGATCCGGTTGTCCGTCGCCCCCAGGCATTTAACGGCCTTGACGTACTGCTGCTCGCGCAAAGAGAGGAACTGGCCGCGCACCAGGCGAGCTACACCCGGCCAGCTCAACCCGCCGATAATCAATATGATGTTCAACATCCCCTGTCCAATCACGGTCGCCAGGGTGATCATGAGAATCAGGCTGGGGAACGTCATCACCAGGTCGGTAAAACGCATCAACAGCATGTCTGTTTTCCCGCCATAATAGCCAGAAATGGAGCCGAGCAAGGTTCCGATGAGGGTGGTCAGGAAAGCGGCGCTGATCCCCACGGCCAGCGATACCTTGCCGCCATTAATCGTCCGGCTCCAGACATCCCGGCCGACGCGGTCGGTGCCCAGCCAGTGTTGGTCAGAAGGGGGTTGGGAGATGGCGTTCAGGTTGGGCTGGATCGGGTCATAGCGTTGGAACAAGGGAGCGCCAACGGCCAGGAGGGCGATGATGAATAGGACGATTAAGGAGATCATCGCGGGCTTATGCCTGCGAAAACGGCGCAGCGCCCGGCGGGTAGGGGATTCCGCCTGCCCTGCCTCTTCTTCGGCCAGGGCTGCCCGCCGGATGGCGGCAGCTTGTTGAATTTGTTCTGTGGTCAGTTCGTCAAGCATGCGTGCCTCACCCTTCTACTGGTAACGGATACGGGGGTCAACCACTGCGTATAGCCAATCAGTTAACATATTCGACAGCAAGATAAACACGGCGGCAAAGAGATTGATGCCCATGATGAGCGGGTAATCGCTGCTTGTCACAGCGTTCAAATAAAGGGTGCCCATGCCGGGCCAGCTAAAAATGGTTTCAATAAAAACGGCGCCAATAAATAAATTCGGGATGCTCAGCCCAAAGATGGTCACCACGGGCAGGATGGCATTCCGTAAAATATGGCGGGTGATGACCACGCGCTCTTTGAGACCTTTGGCGCGGGCAACCTGCACAAAATCCTGACGCACCACTTCAAGCACGCTGAAACGGGTGTACCGCATGAAGGTGGCGATATACCCCAGGCTTAAAATTAACGCGGGCAACGCCAGATGATACAGGGAGTCGATCAGGGTGGTTCGCTGGCCAACGGTTTCCATCCCGCCTGCCGGGAAAACCTTCCAGATGACCGCGAAAAAATACAGGCCCAGGATGCCCGCCACAAAGGCCGGCATGGAAATGCCAATAAACGATAACCCGGTGAGGGCAAAATCCCAAAAAGAATACTGGTGGAGCGCTGAAAACACGCCGAGGAACACCCCCAGCACCGATCCCAAAATAAAGGCGGCTGATATCAGCTCAAGGGTGTTTTTAAACGCTGACCAAATGTCGCTGAGCACCGCATCGCCATTGACGTATCGATATCCCAGGTTTCCATGAACGACCTGATCGAGCCATTTCGCATACCGCACCAACATGGGCTGATCCAACCCCATCGACTTTTTGATTTGCTGAATTTGTTGGTCGGACATCCCAATATCAGGGTTGATGAAGTAATCCACCGGGCTGCCTGGGGCCAGATTGGCCAGCGAATAGACGATGAAGGTCACCAGGAATAACAGGAGGATATTGATCAGAAACCTGCGGACGAAATAGACGATCATGGTAGCTCCGGGTAGGGTTGAGGAGGGGGAGAAATCCCCTCCTCAACCGGCGGGGTTAGTTTACTTTAAAGTCCATTTTTCGGAGTGATCTTCGATGGTAGCTGCGGCCGGATAATAAGAGAAGTTTTTGACGCTGGCGCTGGCCACGCCGTAACGGTTGGCAACCCACATAAAGCCCAGGGTGGCGTTCTGGTTCATATACTCGCATACGGCGGTGCGGGCAGCTTTGTAGTCTTCCGGTTTTGCGGTCAGCATCGCGTTGAGCAGGCCATCCAGCTTGGGATCGTTCCAGCCGTAATAGCTGCCCTTGGTCCAGGTGGGGCGGCCATTGCTGAAGAGGTACTGGGTGTCCATGAAGGCGATCTGTTGCCCGGCCCCACGGTAAGCGAGCTGGTACGTGGGATTGGTGTTTTCGACAATTTTACGCCAGGCGGCCGGATCCATGAACTGGAATTCTATGTTGATCCCAACGGCAGCCAGGTAAGATTGGACTGCCGCCAGAGTATCCTTGTTAAACTGGTCGGTGTAATACGTCGGCACTTCTATTTTTTGAGAGGTGTCAAAGCCGGCGGCCTTCAGTAATTCCTTGGCCTTGGCGGGGTCGTAAGCATAGGGATTGGCGTCGGCCGGCCAGTACTGGGGGAACGGATCGTAGCAGGGAGCCACCACCGCGGTACCCTTAGTGACATCTTTGACGATGGCGGCGCGGTCGATGGCATAGAGGAAGGCCTGGCGGACGCGCACGTCGGTCCAGGCCGGGATGCGATAGTTCATCGCAAACATATTGGTCACGTAAGAAGGCGCACCAAAGGTCTGGAATTTTGATTTATCCGAGAACTGGCTGAGGGTATCGGGGGTCACGTACGAGAAC
The DNA here is from genome assembly GCA_021789855.1 of Chloroflexota bacterium. GTDB lineage: Bacteria > Chloroflexota > Anaerolineae > Anaerolineales > Anaerolineaceae > JAJYIW01. Next base: position 2,612 of record JAJYIW010000115.1, read on the forward strand.
TGAATGTCACCCGATTCGAGGGCGATGGTCGCAGAAGACTGGTCGGCAAAATAGCGGTTAACCAGTTTGTCCAGCAGGGGTTTGCCGTTCCAGTAATACTCGTTTGGCACCAGCTCGATGTATTGATCTTTCACGTATTTGGACCACTTGAATGGGCCAGTGCCCACGGGATTGGTGCGCCACCAGGTGGAGCCCTTCAGATCGGCGGGCTTGACGTCTTTGAGCAGGTGTTGTGGCAGGATAAACAGATCCCACAGATTATAGGGCATGCGCGGATCGGATTTATCCAGATTGAACTGGATCGTGGTTGGATCGACCACGACGATGCCGGAGATGCTCGTCGCGTTTCCTTTCAGGAAATCCGACAGGCCCTTGAGGTTGGCTTCGTTGGTCGCAATGCTGTAGCTGGTGCCGGCGGCCGGGTTGGCGGTCAATTCAAAGGTGAACTTCACATCGTCGGCGGTGAAAGGCTGCCCATCCTGCCATTTAACTCCGTCGCGCAGCTTGAAAGTCCATTGAGTGTAATCGGCATTGGGCGTCCAGGACACGGCTAACTGCGGTTGGAGGTCGGTGTAGGTGTCATTCATCGAAACCAGTGGGGTATAGATCTTCATTAACCAGTCCCAACCGGCCGAGGTGTAGTAGGGGATGCTGTTCCAGCTTCCCATTGGGCCGACATCAAAGGCGCCGACGAGGACATTGCTTCCCGCTGCCGGGGCGGCCGTTGCGGTGGGGCCGGCAGCCGCTGGAGCGGTGGTCGCTGTGGGCGCCTGGGCTGCGGTGGTGGCAGTTGGGCCGGCGGCAGCCGGCGCAGTCGTTGCCGTGGGCGCCGCGGGAGCCGTCGTCGCGGTGGGCGTGCTGCAGGCCGCCAATACCATCGACGCGATGATCAGTAGCGAGACAAGCCACAAAAATTTATTTGACTTCATTTTTTCCTCCAATAAGCATGGTAATGGTGAGTAAATCACTGGAACTCGACTCATATCGAACAATTGAACCTTTTGAGATAGTTCACCTCCTTAGGCATGAATCCAATCAAAGAAACCTGCCTGCCGCAGGTCGCTTTCCATTTGAGCGAAGCGCTCCGTAGACAGCCGGTGGAGCGGCAGGCGCACGGGACCGCAGTCCTGCCCAATCAGCGCCATCACGCGCTTGTTCGCGCCCAGCCCACCGGCATCGTTCACAATGCGGATCAATTCCGTTTGCTTGACCTGCAGCTTTTCCGCCTGGTGGATATCGCCAGAGTGGTAAGCCTTCACAATCTGGTTAGCCAGGGGCAGCAGCCAGTTGTACGTGCTCCCAACGGCGCCATCTGCGTTCCCCACTAACCCAGAAAACAGCATTTCATCGACCCCAAATAAGATGTTGTATTCATCCTTGAATTGGTCCTTTAAACTGATGATCTCGAACACCTGGGAGGTCGAATATTTAATCCCGACCAGGGAAGGCAGCTTGTCTTTGGCCTGGATTAACAATTCGCGTGTATTGATGCGGTGATCGACCAGGGCGGGGATGTGATAATAATAAAAGGGTAAATCCGGGGCGCCAGAAGCGATGATCGCCAGGCTTTCCACCAGGTCGGTCGTGTTGGCCGGGTGGAAGTAAGATGGCAGGATGGCGCAAATGGCATCCGCGCCGGCCTTCGCGGCATCGGCGGCCAGGTCGCGTGCTTCCAATAAGCTGGTATGACCCACCTGGACGATGACTGGCGCCCGGCCAGCGGCCGATTGGATGAATTCTTTGGCCAGGACTTTACGCTCTGCCAGGGTCAATGAGACGCCTTCGCCGGCGCTTCCACAGATGAAAAACGCCGCCGGGTGGTTGGCCGCCAGGTGATCGACCAATGGGCCGATCCGTTCCAGGTTGATCGTCCCATCATCTTTCATCGGCGTGAAAACGGCGGGAATCAGGCCGCGGACAAAGAATTTTTTCGGCATAGGTTTATTCTCCATGGTTCTATGATGCAAATTTTTCTGCAAAATGACAGGCTACCAGGTGCGGATTGGATGCGGTGCCTACGTTGGTGAAATCGGGAATGGAACGGGAGCACACCTCTTCGGCGAACGGACAACGGGTATGGAAGCGGCAGCCCGCCGGCGGGTGGGAGGGGCTGGGCACCTCTCCCTGTAAAACAGGCCGTTTCTTGGCCATGGCTGTGCGGGGATTGGGGATGGATATCGCCGAAAGGAGCGCCTGGGTATAGGGGTGAACCGGGTGGCCGTACACCTCATTCCGCGAGCCCCATTCCGCGATTTTGCCCAGGTACATCACGGCTACCTGGTCGCTGATATAGCGCACCATGGCCAGATCGTGGGCGATAAAAAGATAGGTCAGCCCGAGTTTTTGCTTCAATTCATCCAGCAGGTTGATCACCTGGGCCTGGATCGATACATCCAGCGCAGAGATAGGCTCGTCGGCGATAATGAATTCTGGCGAAGTGGCCAGCGCGCGGGCAATGCCTACCCGCTGGCGCTGGCCGCCTGAAAATTCGTGGGGATAGCGGTTGATGGTTTGCTGCCTCAGGCCCACCAGGCTTAGCAGCTCAGCCACCCGTTCCCGCCGGTCGGCTGGGCTACCCCAATGGTGAATGTCCAGCGGCTCGCCGATAATCTGGCCAATGGTGAAGCGCGGATTCAAAGAAGCGTAGGGATCTTGAAAGATCATTTGCATCGACCGGCGGTAGGGCCTCATCTGATGATCGGTGAGGGTGGTTAATTCTTCTCCTTTGAATTTGACGCTGCCTGCCGTGGGGTGGGGAAGCTGTAAAATAGCCTGGCCGGTGGTGGACTTACCGCAACCGCTTTCTCCTACCAGCCCCAGCGTGGTGCCCTGGAAAATGGCAAAAGAGACATCATCCACCGCCTTGATATCACCGGCTTTTTGCTGGAAAATGCCGCGGTATATCGGAAAATACATCTGCAAATGATCTACGGCGACCAGCGGAGCGGCCAGGAAGCTTTTAACGGGGTGGGTCGAGTTCATGCGTTATACCCGTTGTTTAGAAGTTTTTGGCTTGAGATATCGAGGATATCTTTTGAGCGCCAGCAGGCCGAAGTGTGGCCAGGCTCTACTTCCATCAGCGGAGGGACGGATAACCAGCACAGTTCTTTTGCCCAGCGGCAGCGGGGGGCAAATGGGCAGTAGGTGGGAGCAGCCAGCAAATTGGGGGGGCGCCCTTCAATGGGGATTAGTTTTTTATGGGAATCCAGGTCCATGGACGGGAGCGAATCCAGCAAGCCCAGCGTGTAAGGGTGGGCGGTATGCTCATACAGGGCGATGGTAGGCGCCTTCTCAATGATCAAGCCGGAATACATCACCATGATTTGCTGAACCAGGCCGGCCAGGATGCCCAAATCGTGGGTAATCCAGAGGATCGCCATGCCGAGCTGTTCCTGGAGCCTCAGCACCATCTCGACAATTTGCGCCTGGACGGTGACATCCAAGGCGGTGGTGGGCTCATCGGCAATCAGGAGGGTTGGGTTGCAGGATAACGCCATGGCGATATCGACCCGCTGGCGCTGTCCGCCGGAAAATTGGTGGGGGTAATCCTTCAGGCGGTCGCGCGCGTTGGGGATGCTCACCCTGGATAGCAGCTCGACGGCCCGGTCATCGGCCTCTTTCCGGGAAATGCCAAAGTGTTCTTGCATGCCTTCGCTCATCTGTTGGCCGATCGTCAGCACCGGGTCGAGGCAGGTCATGGGATCCTGGAACACCATGGCTATCTGGCGGCCGCGGATCTTGCGGCGTTCTTCGCTGGACAGGTCCAGTAAATTTCTTCCGTTGAAAAGAGCCGTACCGCTTTCGATCCGCGCCGGAGGGGTCGGAAGCATTCCCATGATAGAAAGCACGCTGACCGTCTTGCCCGATCCGCTTTCCCCCACGATGCCGATCGAGCCGCCAGGATCGATAACGTATGAAATACCGTTGACGGCATGTACCTTTCCTGCTTCGGTCTGGAAACTGGTGGCTAAATCGGTCACTTCGAGTAAGTGTGGCATTCTTCTCCTGGCCCGAGATAAAATGGAGACACCTGCCTGGTATTTTAATATCCAAATTAATATAGCATATCAGATATCAGATATCATGTAACAAATGTCAGGTATAAAATATGACAATTAACAGGCGAAAAATATGACAATTCTTTGTTATTCTGTTATGATAGACTGCTAAAGGGAAGGGCTGCATGGAAAAACCATTGAGAGGTCCAGCGCTGACGGGAGCGATTAAAGAATATATCAAAGACACCATTCTTGAAAAAAAGTTGAAGCCAGGCGATCCACTCCCGCCGGAGGCCACCCTGGCCGCCACCCTGGGGGTTGGGCGCAGCTCCATCCGCGAGGCCATCAAGACTTTACAGGCGGCGGGAATTGTGGAAGTGCGCCACGGGCAGGGCCTGTACGTCCGGGAATATAACCTGGATTCGATCCTGGAGAATTTCGATTTCGGGATCCGCTTCAGCTATAACACATTCACCGATTGGCTGCAGATTCGCATCTGGCTGGAAGATGCCTTGATCGATGACGTGGTGAAGATCACCGCCCCGCGGGATATCCTCAAGCTGGAAGCCATCCTGCATGAGTGGCAGGCTTCGGTGGACCAGGGCCATCACCGTCCCGACCTGGATCAAAAATTTCACCTGGCCTTATATGAGCCGTTCAAAAATCATACCCTGGTCAAGCTGATCGAGGCATTTTGGCGGGCGTTCCAGAGCCTGGAATATCGCGACCTCAGTGATATTTCCATTGATGACGCGCGCAATACCATCCGGGATCACTGGCAAATTTTAGAGGGGATCAAGACGCGCAACCCTGAGCTGGCCAAGCAGTACCTGATGTCGGGTTTTGACAAGTATTACGATCGCGCGGATAAGGTCAGGAAACAAATCGACCAGATGAAATAAATAAAAACCGCCGCCCAAAGAGGCGGCGGTTTCTCTAGGTGAGTGGGGCAAGCCTTTAATAGGCCGGCGCCACCTGGATCTGCATAAAGCCGCCCAGGGCGCTGATGCTTTGGATGCGGATTTGGGTGCCGGTGTTCGGGTTTTTCACGCTGCCCTGCGGGTTGGCCGGATCATAGTAGGTGATGCGGTCATCAAACACCGGGACGGCCGGGAGGCTGGGCACCGGCGACAGGACGCTGTTGACGTGCAGATTGGTCAGCGCGTCGGTGGGCTCCAGCGTGAAGGTTGAGTCGTAGGTCTGGATGCGGTTGCGCCAGAGACCGCCATCCACGCGGTAGAGCGCCTGATAATGGGCGTCTATAGGCAGGAGCATGCCTGCGCCAGGATGCAGCCTGGTTTTGTTGTTAACCTGGGAGGTGTCCCAGTAGTTGATCAGCAGCCCATCCTGGTAGGGGAAATGATCCACGAAGTTGGCCAGGAGGGGATTATTTAGATACCCGAAGAAGTATGGCCCGACCTTGAGGGTGCTGTCGTAGCCCTTGTAGGTGCGGTATTCGGCCACGTAATACTGGTTATACCACTTGGACTCGGTGCCGTTTGAAACGTGAAAGCCGGTCGTAGGCGTGTAAGTCCAGCCGGCATCAGTTTCAGCGCCATCCGTGGGATAGCCGGTGATATTGATGTTATCGACCATGAAACCGAACCCGCCGGTGTTGGCGTCCGTCCAATAGCGGAAGCCAAGCAGCACATTGCCGGCTGGCAGGTCGGCGGTCAGATCGATCCAGCCGTCCGAGACGCCGGTGATGCCATAGCCGAAGTTCTGACCATAGGGGTTCGTGGTCGACGACTGGCTGGTCTGGATGCCCGTCCAGGTGGCGCCGTTGTCGGTGGAATAAACCAGGTAGGCATAATCCCAATCGAGCTCGATGTTGTATTTGACCTTGGCCGTGAGAGTCGCTCCGGCTGGAAGGTCGAACGATTTATACATGAAGTTGTCGAGATTATCCCCTGCGCTGCTGTAGTAGTAATACGATCCCTCGTACGGCGCGCCGATATTGGTGACCACCGATTTCTTGGGCAAGATGACGAACAGCCCCTGGGCTTGCTTGGTGTTGAACTCCATCGGCCCCAGCTTGTGCTCGGATTTTACCCCGGCGCGGGCGACCTCGTAATTCAGCCAGCCAAGCTCGTACTTTTCCCAGGCGCCCATGTGGCTGGACATAGAGCCGATATCGACCGTGCCGTCGCCCATCCAGGAGCCGGAGGACATCAGCGTCCAGAACCCGGTGCCGTTCTCGCCGCCAGATGTGTCGTACAGGTCGGGCAGGCCCAGGTCATGGCCAAATTCGTGGGTGAATACGCCCACGCCGCCGTTCTCGGGCTGGATGGTGTACTTGCCCACCCAGTAATTGCTGTTGCCGATCTGTATGCCGCCCAGCTTATTGAATGCCGGCCCGGCAATCCCTTGCAGGGTGTAGAAGGCATACCAGCTATGGCTCCAGATGGCATCGGTGCCGAGGACTCCGCCACCGGCCTCCTGGCCTTCGCCGGAATGCACGGACTGGAAGGTGTCAATATAGCCGTCCGGCTCGTTGAAGTTGCCGTCGCCATCGTAGTCGTAGCGATCCCACTTATCGAATTGGGACAGGTAAGCGTTGATCTCGGCATCCGTCTTGCCCGCGGCTATCTGGGCGGCGTACCAGGCGTTGACCGAGTCCTTGATGAAATTCCAAACCACGGTTCTTTTATTGGGATCTGGGTTGGGGTAGGTGTAATCTGCCGCGTTCCCCGGAACGGCCACCCAGTCGGTCACATCCCCATAAACTGCGTAGCGACCCGAGGATTGCTCTTTGTAGAAATTGCGCATGGAGTTGGCGCCAGGGATGTCGTTGAACAGCAGGTCCAGCATGTGCTGCCGGCTGAAATCGGGCACCCACAGCGTGGTGTTATTCACAGCGCGGTCAGGCTGGGCAATCTGGTTGTGCTTGAAATTGGCAAACTCGCCCATCACCGTCCAGATGGCGCCTTCGCCCTGGCGCGCCAGCTCAACGTACTGGCCGCGGGCGACCTCGGCGGTCTTGCCATAGGCTTTACCGTTCAATTTGGCTTCCAGGGCTTGCTGTTTGAGCTGTTGTTGGTGAACGGTCAGGGGGTCGGGCAGCGCATCGCCTTTATCGTTGACCAGGGCCGGCGTGATGGAAGCCGGGCTATCCCCGCTGGCCGGCGCCATGGCCTGGCTGGTGGCGGGCATGAACCCTACCAGCAAGACCAGAATACTTAATAGGGATACAATTCGCATTTTCATATTTCCTCTCTTTTTGGGCTGATGAATGAAGGACCGTCCAAGGCTTATAGGGGAAATGAATGAGCAGCGGATCACCTCCTTTACGCAGATGATATGGGGCAGGCGCTGGTTATCTTACTGGATGGACGCCAAAACTGGCCTCCACACGAGACCCTCCGGCAATCTGGCGTTCTGCGCACGCAGACCCATGACTTTGTGTCCCCACCTCGCGGTAGGTTTACCTTTTCGGAGTTATTTAATTGTGAATACCCCTATCGTTTTAAAGCGCATCGCTACCGGCAAATGGAAAAGCGTATACGAATAAATGACCCACCCACCTATTCATTATAAGTCATTCAACGGATTTTGCAATATTAAAATAAAATGAAAA
>JAJYIW010000116.1 GCA_021789855.1 Chloroflexota bacterium
CTGTTGAGCAGCTCGCCTCGACTGGCCATGCCCAGCGCCTGCTGGATGTCCAGGCCGCGCGGATCGATCGCCAGGCCGTGATGCGCAGTGGCGATGCCGGTGATGGCAAAGGTCAGGTGGTAGCCAGTCTCCAGCTCGTTTTGTTTACGCAACAAAAGCCGGGCGAGCGCCTGGCCTACGTTGCCAAACCCTACCAGGACCAGATCGTAATGGTTCATCGTTTCCTCATTTTACCGGAAGGGGCGAAAGCTGTTCGCCCGCCATGTAAAAGTAGGGGCGCATGGTATGCGCCCACCATGCTTAAACCGGCGGCCAGGGATAGGCTCGCCTTTGCTCAGGCGGCCTGGGGTAAGTACCGGAAGATAACAATTTGCGCGCGCGCTTTTCCACCGCAGCAATTTCTTCGCTGCGCAGGTAAGACAGCAGCTCTTGATAAAGGGGATGCCCTTTTTGCAAGCCTGGCACCACGCGCCGGATATCGTTGGCCAGGAGCTTCGGGATCGGCTCACTGGCAAAATCCCAGATGACCGTGCGCAGCTTGTCATCCGTGTGGAAACACACGCCGTGATCGATCAGCCAGATGTGCTGGTTCTCATCGATGATCACATGGCTGCCCTTCCGGTCGGCATTGTTGACTAACAGGTCGAAAGCCATGGTCGGGCGCAGGCGTTGCCGGTCCGTTTCCTTAAAATTGAAGTAATGGTAATCGCTGTCGTGTTCGATGTAAAGCTGGAGCGAGCCTGGCCCCATGGGCGCATCGTGCCGGTAAATGGTGGGAGGCACCAGCTCCCATCCCAGCGCTTCACTTAAAAGGTAAGCGGCAACCTCGCGTTTGCTCAGGCTGCCTGTCGGAAAATCCCACAGGGGTTGCTCCCCTCGCGTGGGTTTATACACCACCTTCAGGCAGGCGTCATCATAGATCAGGTCGCCCAGGAAGGTGTAATTCGAGCCCTGTAAAAATTGACCCTGCAATGATAACTCACCTTGCCGCAAGGCCAGGAGCAGGTCGATTTTATCCATCGATAGTGATTATACCAGGGGAAAAAACGGCTCAGGGCTGGTGGCCATTCTTCTTGGGGCAAAAATGACCCGCGGGGTCCATCGGCTCACCGCATTGCGGGCATATCGCCCGGCCCCGGTTGGCTATCACAATGCCCCACTGGCACATTGCTTTTAATTGCGACCGTGTGCACCAGAACCGCACCACGCCGGCTTCTTCGGCGTTTTCGGATTCTCCCACCACTTCGCGCGCCACTAAAACAACCAGGTCACGCTCAGCATCATAGCCCAATCCTAGCTCGCCTATCCTGAAAAGGGGATCCACCGGTGGGTGGATGTGCATCGGCTCTTCTTGATAGTCCCCGGAAGGCTCGACCAGGTCAGGGTATTTTTCCTTGAGCTCTGCCAGGAATTGCTCAGCGCCTATTGCCAGCGATTGTACCTGCACTTTTTCCACTAACAGGGTGACCACTTGATCCCCTTGCGTTCCCTGGAGGTAAAAAACACGTTCTCCGGGCTTGCCAATGGCGTCCGTCGTGATGGTCGTGACAGGATTTAAGTCTAATTCGATGCGCGGCATAAGCGATTATTCACCATCCTTTTGGCAAGGTCGGCCCTTCAAGAAAAGTATATCACAGTCGCTGGTCTATTGAATACGAATCAATTCTACGCGGATGTTGTCTGCCCCGGCCTGTTCGCTCAGCCGGTCGATCAATTCGGGCGTCACCCCGGTCGATTCGTTGGGGAAATCCATGACGAACAGCCGGTTATTTTCGAAGATATGAAACGCGAAATGGTCTTTGCCCGGGCAGGAAACCAGCGTCCCATGGATGCGCCGGAGCTTGCGCACGTCCCGCATCTTATCGCCGCTGGAGCGCAGCAGGATAGTGACCATGCGTGGCTGGTCGCTGTCTTCGCTGACCAGCGGATCAGACTTGAGGCCGGGAGTCATCAGGTAGGTGGGGAGTACGCCGGCTGGATTGACCGGCCTTTCCGTTGGCACCTTTTCGGCTGGCGGCGCCAGTGGGAGGGAATAAGCCGGGCCGTCTTGCGCCATCACGTGCACCACCTCGGGTAGGGATGACTCGCGGGCGGTTTCACTGCTCTTGGCGGTAGCCCCACCCGCCATAGTCATATCCAGGGCAAGGGGCGCATCCTGGCTCGCCATCTCACCTGGTCCGGCCGCTTCGTCCCGGGAGGGCGGCGACATCCATTCCATATCAAAATCGGGGAATTCGTCCGGTGGCGGGGGCAGGTCGGGCTCATCTTCGGAGCGACCTGGGGTCGCATCCAGCGGCGCCAGGAAGGGATCGTCTGATTCACCCGCGTCTATATCTGGGCTGGCTGGAAGGATGGGAAGAGCAGCCATTTCTTCCTGCGTTACGGGGGGCAGGTCCGCCAGGTTGACCTCCTCCAGCCGGTCCACCAGCACTTTGGGATCCGTATTGGCCGTATCCGCCTTGCCTTCGGCCAGGATCACGTGGTCGATCTGCACCAGATCTATATATTGTTCCCAGGTTCGCGGGAACATCACCAGCTCAATCGTGCTCTGGATGTCTTCGATGGTGACAAACCCCATCGCCTTACCGTCCTTGGTCTGGTAAGGGCGGAATTTACTGACCATGCCGCCCACAATGACGCGCTCTTTATTCGTCACGTCTTTGAGCTGGCTGGCGAAATGGGTCACTTTCTTCTGGAGATAGCCCATGTAAGGGCTGAGCGGATGGTCAGACACGAACAGGCCAATGAGCTCCCGTTCCCAGTTTAATAACTCGCGCTTATCCACCTGCGTGGCCGGGGGCAAGACGATCTCTTCCTCCATGCCGCTGGCCATGCCAAAGAATGTCATCTGGCCGGATTGCAGCGCTTTGTAATGGCTGGTGCTGATGGCAATGATCCGGTCCAGCGCCTGGAGCAAGGCGGTCCGTGCGCCAAAGCGGTCCAGCGCACCCACCTTGACCAGCGATTCAAGCGCCCGCCGGCCTACCTGGCGCAGGTCGACCCGGCGTGCGAAGTCGGTCAGATCGGTGAACGCCTTTTCCGCCCGCGCGTTCAAAATTAATTCAACCGGGTTCAATCCCACGTTCTTGACCGCGCCTAACCCAAAGCGGATAGCGGACGCTTGGCCGGCCTGGTCTTCAATGGTGAAATCCCACCCGCTCACATTCACATCCGGTGGCAAAACGTCAATACCCATGCTGCGGCAATCGGCCACATAAGCAGCCACCTTTTCAGTCTCGTTTTTAGAGGCCGAAAGCAAGGCGGTCATGTATTCAACCGTGTAATGCGCCTTTAAGTAGCCGGTTTGAACCGCAATCACGCCATAATCTGTGGCATGGGCCTTATTAAAGCCGTAACGGGCAAAGTTTTCCCAATCGGTGAAGATCGCCCCGGCCACTTCCGCGTTAATGCCGTGCTCTTGCGCCCCTTTGATAAATTTTTCGCGGTGCTTCATCAAAGCCTCAGCCATTTTCTTGGAGATCGCCTTACGCAGCTCATCCCCTTCGGTGGCGGTGTAGCCTGCCAGGCTCATCGCCGCCGCGATGATCTGTTCCTGGTAAATAGGGATGCCATACGTCTCTTTGAAAAGAGCTTCGAGCGCCGGGTGCTGGTAAGTCACCTTCTCTTCCCCATGCATGCGTTTGATGTAGCTGGGAATAAATTCAAGCGGCCCAGGGCGGTACAAGGCGACCATGGCGATGACGTGAGCCAGCGTCCGCGGCTTCATCTGCGTGATGTAGCGCGTCATCCCCGTGCCTTCTAACTGAAAGATGCCCGCCGTGTGGCCTTTCCCGATAAATTCGTACGTCTCGGGATCGTCGATGGGGGTGTTTTGCAAATCAAGCGTCACGCCATGGCGCTTTTTGATCAAATCACAGGCGCGCGCCATAATGGTCAACGTGACCAGGCCGAGGAAATCCACCTTGAGCAGTCCCAATTTCTCTACGATGGACATCTCAAATTGCGCCACAGACTTGATTGGGCTGTCTTCCGAGCCGCTGGTGGGGCGGTGGAGTGGGGCGTACTCAATAATCGGTTTATCCGTGATAATGACCCCGGCGGCGTGGGTGCCTGCGCTGCGCACGCAGCCTTCCATTTTGCTGGCCGTGTCGATCAGTTCCTTGATGTAAGGCTTTTGGGGGTCCTGGTAGGCGGCTTGAAATTCGGCCAGGTCGCCCAGGGCCTCGCCGATCGTGACCGGCTTTCCGGGGATGTTGGGGATGAGCTTGGCCACCCGGTCCACCTCGGAGATCGCGATATCCATCACCCGGCCCACATCGCGCAATGCCGCGCGCGCACCGAGTGTGCCAAAGGTGATGATCTGCGACACGTGGTCATCGCCATATTTCCGCGCGCAATATTCCATCATCTTCGACCGCAGGTCATCCTGGAAATCCAGGTCGATATCGGGCATGGAGACCCGTCCAGGGTTGAGAAAGCGTTCAAACATCAAGCCGTGTCCGAGCGGCTCTACCATATTGACATCCAGGCAATAAGCGACTAAAGAGCCGGCGCCTGATCCGCGCACGTTGTACCAGATGTTTTCCTGGCGGGCGTAGCGGCACAGGTCCCAAACAATGAGGAAGTAGGTATCAAACCCCATCTGGTGGATGACGTCCAGCTCGTACTCGAGACGTTCGCGCACTTTAGGATCGTGGGCCCGGCTGCCATAACGGCGGGTGAGGCCCTCTTCGCATAACTGTCGCAGGTAGCTTTGCGGTGTGGCGGCTTCGGGCAAGGGGAAAACTGGCAGGTGGTAGCCCTTGAATCCCAGGTCAACGTTGCAGCGCTCGGCGATCATCAAGGTGTTGGAAAGCGCTTCCGGGGCTTCGCGGAAAAGGGTGCTCATTTCTTCCGGTGTGCGTAGATAATACGATTTATCGCTCATGCGGAAGCGCGTGGGGTCGCTCAACACCGAACCGGTCTGGATGGCTAACAGGATATCCTGGTACCGGTAATCCTCGGCATTAATATAATGGACGTCGTTGGTCGCGACATAGCGGGCCTGGTAGCGCTGCCCCAGATCCAACAGGGCTTTATTGATGGCCGGCAGTTCTTTGATGTCGTGCTCCTGGAGCTCCAGGAAGAAACGGTCTGGCCCAAAGACATCGTAGTACCAGTCCATGCGCTTCCTGGCTGCTTCGAGGCCTTCGTTGGAAATAGCCCGCGGGATTTCCGCAGCCATGCAGCCCGAGGTAGCAATCAGCCCTTCCGAGTGGCTTTGTAGAAATTCGTGATCGATCCGGGGAAAATAATAAAACCCCTGGAGTTGGGCCGCGCTGGCGATCTCCAGCAGGTTGTGGTACCCAACCTCATTCTCGGCCAGGAGCAGCAGGTGGGATGAGTGCTTATCCAGCTTGGCATCCCGGTCGTTCATCCCGCGGGCCGCCAGGTAGGCTTCGAGCCCGATGATCGGCTTGATGCCGGCGGCGGTGGCTGCATTGTAAAACTCGGCAGCGCCAAACATGGTCCCGTGGTCGGTCACGGCAATCGCCGGCATACCCAGCTCCTTGACCCGCTTCATCAATTTCTTGATGTCGCTGAAGCCATCCAGCAGGGAATAAGTCGTGTGAACATGCAGGTGAACGAAAGACATCTTGGTTAGAATTATAGCATGGAGGAGAATCACGTGCTATACGACATAGCTTAAAAATTCTCGACTAATTTGAGCTGCCCCATGGATGATTGCGGGCAGGACGCTTGACCATATTATCCATTGGATTGTAATCTGGCATTAATTGTTTTATAGTATGCTTGTCGAAATATGAGGCTTCCCCATTGAACAGCGTGATGTTGGCGCCCAACCATCAATTGGGAAAGGACAAAAAAATGACTGGTGCTGTGAAAAAACTTTCGGTGGTGTCGTATCAGGTCAGCGATTGGCAACGGGCCAGGCGTTTTTATGGTGAGACGCTTGGCCTGCCGGTGGCGGCTTTTATCAGCGATGAGGTGGGATGGATGGAATTTGGCGAAAAGGGCGATGTCCATCTGGCTATCCGTTTATGGCCAAACGCCGGGCCGATCCCACATTGCGATGGCGCCGCGTGCGCAGTCTTTGAGGTCGATGATGCTTACCAGGCGGTTGAATTATTACGTCAGAGGGGCATCCAATGCGAAGATGTGGTGGCCATTCCTTTCATGGTCACGTACGCAAACTTCTACGATCCGGATGGGAACAGGCTGCAGCTGGCCGGGCCGCCGCCAGGCGCATAACCCGTTGCTTCTCTGAGAGTCTCTGCCGGGTATTTTGGGGATGGAATTTTAATTCCTTGCCTCGTTTTGCCCTGCATCATGCGTGAGGTTCTGAACCCGATCGTAATATGCTATAATCCTTGCCAGATTATGGGTCTATTGATTTAGATTGGGAAGGATTTTTACCGGGCAGGGCGTTAAATGGTAGGAAGATCGCTTTCAACCAGCCAGCTTGGTGTATTTTACAGTCTCTTCAAGGCCGTTTCAGGGGATGTCCCATTCCCTGCCCATTTTGAAGAGCCAAAAACAGGGTAATAAAGGGATTCTATGCTTCAAAAGATAGTGAAGATTATCGGCGGCGACCCGAATCGACGCGAGGTCGAGCGCTTAAGCAAGGTAGTGGATGAAATTAACACACTGGAGCCTTCTTTTGAAGCCCTCAGTGATGCGGGGCTAAAAGCGAAGACGGCCGAATTTCGTGACCGGTTGGCCCAGGGCGAAACTCTGGATGATCTATTGCCGGAGGCCTTCGCCGCCGTGCGTGAAGCCAGCAAACGTACCATCGGGTTGCGCCATTTCGATGTCCAGATGATTGGCGGCATGGTACTGCATCAGGGCAAAATAGCTGAAATGCGCACGGGTGAAGGCAAGACCCTGGTAGCGACTTTACCCATTTACCTCAATGCGCTGACGGCTAAAGGCGTGCACCTGGTGACGGTGAATGATTACCTGGCCCGCCGCGACGCGCGCTGGATGGGCCCGATTTATTCTATGCTGGACATCAGCGTGGGCATCCTTCAGATGGCAGGCCGGACTGAAAATGGGCGTAATGCTTTCATCTTTGATCCTGAACAGAAATCGCCTCACGAAGACCAGGATCAAATGCGCCTGGTAACCCGCGCTGAGGCATACCAGGCGGATGTGACCTACGGAACCAACAGTGAGTTCGGTTTCGATTATCTGAGGGATAACCTGGCTATGAGCCTGGCTGAACGCGTCCAGCGCAGTCACCATTATGCCATTGTAGATGAGGTGGACAATATCCTGATCGATGAAGCCAGGACGCCATTGATTATCTCCGGCCCAGCCTCTGAAGATACCGAGTGGTATGTCAAGATGGCTCAGGTGGTGCGCCAGCTCAACCAGGAAGACTACGAGGTGAGTGAAAAGGATAGGACCGTCAACCTGACTGAGCTGGGTGAAGCCCACGTGGAAATGCTGCTCGATATCCCCTTGCGCGATCCAGAACGCCCTGAGGATGTGACCCCTGAGCAGGCGCGCTTGTTAGGCCACCTGGAACAGGCTTTACGCGCTCAAACCCTCTTCCACCGTAACAAAGACTACCTGGTTCAGGGTGGAAAAGTGGTCATTGTGGATGAATTTACCGGGCGCCTGATGCCCGGCCGGCGCTGGTCGGATGGCCTGCACCAGGCAGTCGAGGCCAAGGAAGGCGTCAAGGTCGAGCCGGAAAATGTGACTTATGCCACCATCACCCTGCAGAACTATTTCCGCATGTATGACAAATTATGTGGGATGACCGGTACGGCCCTGACGGAATCGGAAGAGTTCTATAAAATTTATAAGCTGGATGTGATTCCCATCCCGACCAACCTGGAATACCAGGCAGACCGGTCTGACACCGATCTGGTCACGGTGACCGCTAAGGATGGACAGGGATATAAGTATACGTATTACACCCGCAAAGATGACAAAGATAACCGGCCAGCCTTTTGGCGCCGCCAGGATTATCCCGATGTGGTCTTCCGAACTGAAGAGGCCAAGTTACGCACTATCACACGCGAGATTCTGACCAAGTATATTAAGGGACAGCCGCAATTGGTTGGGACTACCTCCGTAGAACATTCTGAACGGTTGTCCGACCGTTTGCGGGCTGAGTCTATCCGCCGCCTGATGCAAGCCATGCTCATCCGCCAGGTCTGGCTGGAGAAAAACAAGCGCGAAGAAGGAGAACGGGCGATTCCAGAACTCCAGCCGCTTTACCGCCCATTGGATGAGCTGGCGCCAGCCGAGCTTCGCCAGATGGCGCGACCGTTGGGGTTGGTTTCCGTTAATCCCGAAGACGAATCAAACCTCCCACGGGTCATCAAGCTGTTGAATCTGGAGATGCCCGACGAACCGGCAGCCCAGGCCGAGCTTAAAAGCCGGGTGATCAGTGTGCTCCAGGGCGGCGTGCCCCATGCGGTGTTGAACGCTCGTAAACATGACGAGGAGTCGCTGATTATTGCCCGGGCCGGGGCATTTGGCGCTGTGACCATTGCTACCAACATGGCCGGCCGTGGGGTCGATATTAAGTTGGGTGGTGAGTTGCCCGAGGAGAATTTATCGGGGGTCAACCGTATCCTGGCCAAAGCCGGCCACACCGATCCGTATGATATGACGATGGAGCAGCGTGAGGCGGCTTTGCGTTCTATCGCCACGGAAGAATATGGGATTTACGAAGGAGATGCCAGGGCATTCCTGGCCCACATGGAAGACATGCGCAGCGTGCGCCAGTTGGGTGGGCTATACGTGTTGGGAACAGAACGGCATGAAGCCAGGCGCATCGATAACCAGCTCCGTGGCCGGGCCGCTCGCCAGGGCGATCCGGGCTCGTCTCGCTTTTACCTGTCTTTGGGCGACGAGTTAATGCGCCTGTTCGGGGGCCAGCAGGTCGAGAACGTGATGGCCCGCCTGAACATCGACGAGGCCTTGCCCATTGAAAGTGGGATGGTCGGTCGATTGGTCGAGCAATCCCAGACGCGGGTAGAAGGCTCTAATTTTGATATCCGCAAGCACCTGTTGGAATATGATGATGTCTTGAATACCCAACGCGAGCGTATCTATTCGCAGCGTGATCGGGTATTCACCAAGCAGGATCTGCGGGATGATGTCACTGAAATGTTGCGGGTCGAGCTTCAGCAGCGTATCCCCCAATCGCTCAAGGACGAGGAAGGCCCCTGGAAACTGTTAGCTTACCTGGAGGAAACCCAGCCCCCGATTGATTTTCCACCTGTGGTTTACCCCTCGTATTCTTTCCGCTTGTTATTAAATGAGCTGGGTGACTACCAGGATCTTGCGGGCTTCCGCGCAGCTTTATTGGAACTGTCCACGCGCGCCTATCAAGCCGAGCGGGAACATTTGCTCAAGGCCATTCGCACCTTGCTCGAAAAGACCCAGGAGACGATGGAGGCCCAATTAGATGAGCGTAATGATGCCCTGGACACATTTCTAGAAGGTGCTAAAGAAGGAGGGGAGGAGAACGTCGATGAGAATGGTCACCGTTTGCCGCCTCGTCGCCCCCAGGAAGTCCACGAGGAGTTGTCCAATGCCGTGCGGACGTCGTTACGCCTCTCGAATGAGCAGCTTCGCCAGCTTGTCTCTTCTCCAGCCGACATCGCCGAGGACGTCCGCGATCAGATCCGCGTGGCCGTGGTGACCATGACCATTAACCGTTTGATCAGCACCATTGAGCGGCGGATTGAAGAGCCTCTTGACTTAAAAGCGCCGCAGTTGCTGTCTTACTCCTGGAATGAGATATCCACTGCTTTGATGCAGGCGGTTGAGGATGCACTGGAGAAACGCCAGGAGCGCCTGTTAGGCGAACAGGGGCAAATCGCGCATGACCTCGACGCCGCCCTGGATCGTTACCAGGGAGATGTCAATGATGTGGGCGAGCAAATCCGCCTGCTCGTGTTGATGGCCCAAGGCGCCAGGATGACCTTTGATGCCAGGTCTCACCGGCGAGGATTGCAATTGACCACGCGCTTGCGTTACAGTTATCTTGCGGCGCGGCTGGTGGAGAGTGCCAGCCCTCAGAAAGTGGCCGAGGACGTACTCCAACATCTTGAAGAAGCGCAAGTGAAAATGGCCGAGGTATGGGGCCTTTCTGAATGGGCGCGCCTCACCCAGGCGAATTCAACGTTTGGCGCATTGGAAGAGCCTTTGCAGGCCTCCCTGATCCAGAGCATGGGAGTCGATCCGGAACGGTT
>JAJYIW010000117.1 GCA_021789855.1 Chloroflexota bacterium
GTCCTCCGCATCATTAACGAGCCCACAGCTTCTTCACTGGCGTATGGGTTGGACAAGAAAAAAAATGAGATTATCGCCGTATATGACCTGGGCGGCGGTACGTTCGATATCTCCGTTCTGGACGTGGGCGAAGGGGTGTTCCAGGTGCGCTCAACCAGCGGCGATACTTTCCTGGGTGGGGATGATTTCGACCTGCGGATCATCGATTATCTGGCAGATGAATTTAAGCGCCAGAACAGCATTGACCTGCGCAACGACCGCCAGGCCTTACAGCGCTTGCGCGAAGCGGCTGAAAAAGCCAAGATCGAGCTCTCCAGCACCATGCAGGCGGAAATTAATCTGCCCTACATCACGGCGGATGCCAGCGGGCCTAAGCACCTGGTCGTCACCCTGACGCGCGCCAAGCTGGAACAACTGACGGGCGATCTGATTACCCGCACCCTGAGTCCGGTACGCAAGGCCATCAGCGACGCCAGCCTCAAGGCTTCGGATATCAATGAAATCGTCCTGGTAGGCGGTATGATCCGCATGCCGGCTGTGCAGGAAGCCGTGCGTCACGAGTTTAACAAAGAGCCTCACAAGGGGGTGAATCCTGACGAAGTCGTGGCGGTGGGCGCAGCAATCCAGGCTGCAGTCCTGGGCGGAGAAGTCAAAGATATCCTGCTGTTGGATGTGACCCCCCTCACGCTTTCAGTTGAGACCTACGGCGGCGTGGCCACGCCCCTCATCGAGCACAATACCACCATCCCGGCCAAAAAGAGCCAGATCTTCTCCACCGCTTCCGATAGCCAGACCCAGGTCGAGATTCATGTCCTCCAGGGTGAACGCCCCCTGGCTTCCGATAATAAATCCCTGGGTCGCTTCATCCTCGATGGCATCCCGCCGGCGCCACGCGGCATCCCCCAGATCGAAGTGACTTTCGATATCGACGCCAACGGCATCTTGAAAGTCACCGCGCAAGATAAAGCCACGGGCCGGAGCCAGCATATCACCATCACCGCCTCTTCTGGCCTGAGCGATAGCGAAGTGGAACGCATGCGCCGAGAAGCCGAATCACACGCCGATGAAGATAAGCGCCGCAAGGAGTTGATCGAAGTCCGCAACCACGCGGATAACATGATTTATACGGCTGAGAAAACTCTCAAAGACCTGGGCGATAAAGTCCCCGGCGACCTCAAAAAGCAGACCGAAGAAGCATCCAACCACGTACGCGAGGTGATGGCCGGCGAAGATATCGAGGCCATTCGCAAAGCCACGGACGCCCTGGGCGAGATCGTCCAAAAGATCGGCGCCAGCGCGTATTCGGCGGCTGGCCCCAACCCTCAGCAACCGGGTGAACAACAGCCTGGCAGCGGCACCCAACCCGGTTCGGGTGGCGAAGATGTCGTAGACGGTGAATTTAAACAGGTGTAACGCATCCTTCCATGGCTCAACGTGACTATTATGAAATCCTGGGTGTGCAAAAAAACGCTTCTCCGGAAGAGCTCAAATCGGCCTTCCGGAGCCTGGCGCGTAAATACCACCCAGATGTAAATAAAGAAGCCGACGCCGAAGAACGCTTCAAGGAAATCAACGAAGCTTATGCCGTCCTGTCGGATGGAGAAAAAAGGGCTGCCTATGATCGTTATGGGCATGCTGGGGTCAACGGAATGGGCGGCGCTCCAGATTTTTCCTCCGTCGATCTATCCGATATCTTTGAAGAGTTTTTTGGCTTCGGTGGGATGGGCGGCGGCGGCCGGCGCCAGAATCGGCGTACACCCCGCCGCGGGCCCGACCTCAGTTCCAAGGTGGTCCTTACCTTCGAAGAGGCCATCTTTGGGGTTGAGAAACAGGTGGAGATTACCCGTGACGAGGTGTGCAGCACCTGCCATGGGACCGGCGCCGAGCCGGGCACCACGCCGGCGCGCTGCCCCACCTGCGGCGGCCGGGGTGAGGTTCGCCAGGAGGTTCGCACGTTTCTCGGCTCCATGGTTCAGGTAACCAGCTGCCCTACCTGCAATGGAACAGGTGAAATCAATAATACGCCCTGCCATACCTGCCACGGGCGCACCACGGAACGCAAAACGGTGCGAAAAGTCGTGCCCATACCCGCCGGTGTAGATAATGGCACCCAGATACGCCTGGCCGGCGAAGGCCAGCCAGGCGCGTACGGCGGGCCTAACGGTAACTTCTACCTGGAAATTCAGGTCCAGCCGCACAAGTTTTTCCGCCGCCAACAAGACGATATCCTCCTGGATTTGACCATCAATATTACTCAAGCCACCCTGGGCGCTGAGGTCGAGGCGCCTACCGTGGATGGGCCAACCAAAATCAAGATTCCCGCTGGCACGCAATCGGGTAAGATCATCACCCTGAAAAACAAAGGAGTACCTCACCTGCGGGGCTCCGGGCGCGGAGATGAATCCATCATGATCATGGTGGAGGTGCCAACGCACCTGACCGGCGAACAGCGTAAGCTATTTGAACAGCTTGCAGGCACGTTGGGCGCTGAGGTTAAACCCCAGGAGCCCAGCTTCAGAGACCGGCTGAGAGAATTTTTCGGTAACAATGGCTGAAGACGCGCGTTGGCTTGAAGTATCGCTGGTCGTGGATGGGGAAATGGCTGAAGCGGTGGCCGATATCCTGGGCCGGTTTGTCTCCAACGGGGTGGTGGTGGAAAGTGATGTTAAATTTTATAACGATGAAGACGAAGGCACACCCACCGGCCCGGTGCGCGTCTTTGGCTATCTGCCAGTGGACGAACGCCTGGAAGAGAATCGCCAACGCCTGGAAGAATCCCTCTGGCACCTGGGGCAGATCCAGCCGTTGCCGCCGGCCAGTTACAAGACCATAGTTGATGAAGATTGGATGGCCGCCTGGAAGGTCCACTACCATCCCATCCCCATCGGGAAAAAGCTCCTGGTTCTGCCGGCCTGGTTGGAGAATACCTATCCAGGCCGGATCGCGGTCAAGATCGATCCCAGCATGGCCTTCGGCACCGGGACTCATCCCACCACCCAGCTCTGCCTGGAGGCTTTGGAGAGCTATACTCACCCTGGCGATCCGGTGATTGATGTAGGCTGTGGCTCAGGTATCTTATCCATCGCCGCGCTCAAGTTGGGCGCCGGGCACACCCTGGCGGTGGACATTGATTCCCAGGCTGTCCGTTCTACCCGCGAGAACGCAGCCGCAAATGAGACCCTTACCCACCTCGAAACGGGCCTGGGTTCAGTCAACGAAATCCTTAGGGGGGATTTTTCACTGCGCCAGGCGCCATTGGTGCTAGCCAACATCCTGGCACCCATCATCATCCGGTTATTTGACGCCGGGCTGGCTCGCCTGGTCACGCCAGGGGGAACCCTGATCCTCTCTGGTATCCTGGAGCAGCAAGCGGGCGATGTGCTTGCTGCCGCTCAGGCGCAAGGTTTCTTTGAGCTTGAGCGTCGCCATATCGCCGATTGGGTCGTGATGGTGATGCGGCTCAACCCATAATCCCATCCAATATAGAACAACCAAGCCGCCAGCGGCGGACAGACTAGAACATTTTACGCACCTGGGGGGTGCGGGCATAAACCAGGATCGAAAAGCCCAGCAGGATAGCTCCACTTCCCGCGACGGTTAGAACCTCGCCATACCGGGCCGCCATCAGGCCAGTTAACAGCGAGGCAATCGGCATGGCTCCAAAAAAGATCAACGAATAAATGCTCATCACGCGCCCGCGTAGATCATCGCGGATAGCGGACATGACCATCACGTTAGACGTATTGCCGACCAGCATAAAGCCCAATCCTAATCCAACCAGCACCACCAGGGTGAGGGGAAGCCAGTTCGTCAGGGCAAATAAAATCATCAAGGTTGCCAGGGCAAGGCTTCCATAGGCCCACAGCCGGCCTTTGATCCGGCGATGACCCACCGCAGCCACGGTCAAAGCGCCGGCCATCGCCCCCGCCCCTCTCGCCGCGATCATGAAGCCGTTGGTGGTGGCATCGCCGTGCATGATCTTGACTGCCCAATCGGGAAGCAAATTTACCATGCCCAGGCTGAGCAGCGTAACCACACCCAGGTTAATGATCAGTAAAGCAATGGTCCTGTTTTTAGCCACATAGATAAAGCCCTCTTTCATCTGGTGCATGGCCGAGGTCGCCCGGTCAATAGCTTCGAAGGGCTTTAGTTTCATCAACAGGAGCGCCACAATGACCGCGATAAAGGATAGGCCGTTAACGGTGAAACACCACCCGGCGCCAAAGAGCGCATAAGCAAAGCCTGCAACAGCCGGGCCGACCACGGTCGCCAGGTTGAACATGGTCGAATTCAATGCAATCGCATTGGTCATGTCAGCGCGGTCCTCCACCAACTCAACCACCAACGCCTGGCGCGCTGGTGCATCAAATGCATTCGCAATACCCAGCAGGAAGGCCAGTACGATGATGTGCCAGGGTTGCACGACTCCAGCGAAAAACAGTCCCGCCAGAACGAATGCCAGGATCATCATAGTGGTCTGAGTCATCAACAGCAACATCCTGCGGGGCATGCGATCCGCGATCACCCCCCCGAACAAGGTAAACAGCCAGGACGGCAGCCCTGAGGCAAATCCCACATACCCAAGGTAAGCTGGCGATTGGGTCAGTTGAAAAACCAGGTATCCCTGGGCGGTGTTCTGCATCCAGGTGCCCACCAGGGAAACCAGTTGACCGTAAAACCACAGGCGGTAATTAGGATGCTTAAGCGCGGAAAAAGTCAGGCGAACGCTTAAAGGGAGGCTTTGAATGGCGCGCTGAAACACGCTTCCTCTACGATATTTTCGCTGCAATAATAGATTGTAAAAGGGCTCCTATCTGCGCCTCGCTCAGATGGCGTTGAAAGCGAGCCAGTCGAGATGGATCCGCTTGGATGGCGGAAATCTCGTGATCGATGTTGCTTTTGACATCCGAATCCAGCTTAAAGGCGTGGAGAAGCTTGCGGAGTGACTCCACCGTCCTGTCTCGTCCGGAAAGGAGGCTCCCTTGCCCAACCGCCAGGCGCACAGACAGCGTATCCTGTGGCGCAAGCAAGATGCCGTCCAGTTGTAGCGATTCGCTGGCCGGATCATAGCGCCAGCCAACCTGGCGCGTTTCTCCATTGACCCGGATCTCAATGATGCCAGGGCTAACCACGCCCCGCCAGGTCAGGTGATAGGAGCGCTCAGGTGGAATGATCGAGGCTTCACCTTCAACCGCGTGGATCGTGAGGTTTAATTCCTGTTCCACCCAGCGCTGTTCGAAGACCGTCCGGCAGCTATGCCCATCCGCGTATGGAATCGCACTGCCATCATCTTCAACCAGCTCAAAACGATTATCTCCACCGGGGAACAACAGCACATTCAATTCGACAGGATTGTCCACCCCACCCCAGCCCACGCGTGGCCCAAGCGGTACAATCGCGCCCGCTTTGGCGAACACCGGAATTTCGTCCAGGCCGCCATACAATGCATACCATCTTCCGCCCTTCCATCGCTCGCCGGTAAAGAAGTTGAACCACGAGGTTTCGGATGTGCCGGGCATCCAGACATTCCCCCGGCTCAAACGGGTCTCGGGGTTGCGAGGGGTCAAAAAAGGCGCAACGATCAGCTCGCTGCCGAAGAAATATTGATCCCGGCAAAGGTAGGCTTCATCTTGCTCCGGATACCTATAATACATAGGGGTCATTAACGGCACATTCTGCAGGGTGTTGCGCCAGGCCATGTTGTAAAGGTAGGGGATCAGGGCATGGCGGAGCTGCATGGCGTCGCGAACGACGTGGAATGTCTCACTGTCATAACTCCACGGGCGACGATCCTGATAAGGGTTATAGGTAGAGTGGATCCGGAAAATGGGGCTAAACGCGCCAAACTGCGCCCAGCGCGCGAACAGCTCACCATCCTCCTGCCCGTGCATGTGCCCGCCAATATCGTGACTCCACCAGCCATAGCCCACATTAGCCGCAGTCGCAGTGAAATAGGGTTGGTAGGCCAGTGACTCCCACGATACCACGCTATCGCCTGAAAAACCGATGGGGTAACGGTGGTTGCCCAATCCACCCCAGCGGGAGAATATAAAGGGCCGTTTCTTACCATCCCGGCCCAAATCATAAAAATGCAGGTGATTGAGCCACCATAAAGGATCCAGGTTGGTCACCCTGGATCGATTTCCCTGCTGCCAATCGAGCCACCAGAAATCAACCCCCTGATCTTCTTTGGGGTGGTGCAAGATATCAAAATAAGCGCGCATGAAGCTCGGGTCAGCGACGTCAAGTGGCACCGGCTGCTGGCTGGCCGGATCGATCCCCATCACTTCAGCCATTTTGGAGTACGCTTCTTCATGGGGATAGACGCCGTCGGCCGGATGGAGGTTAAGGGCAGTCCTTAAGCCCTGTTGGTGCAGCCAGTCAATAAACCCTGAGGGATTCGGGAACAAATCCTTGTTCCAGGTATAGCCCGTCCAGCCAGACGACTCATTTCCCGTGTCCGTGATGTGCCAGTCCATATCGATGATGCACACCGACAGTGGAACTTCATGCTGGCGAAAGTCCTCCATGAGGGCTTTTAAATCATCCTGGTGGTAAGGCCAGTAACGGCTCCACCAGTTGCCCAACACCCAGCGAGGAATCACCGGCGTCCTGCCTGACACCTTGATGAAATCGTTCAAACAGCCCTGGTAATCGTGCCCGTAACCGAAGAAATACAGATCCATGGCGCCAGGCGTGTTACGAGGGGTTAACCAGCTTCCTTCAAACACCAGGCTGGCCGAGTCATCCACGATGGCCCAGCCCTTTCGAGACATCAGGCCCTGCTCAAGACGGGCAGCTCCATTGACCCCGTCCAGGGTCCGGGTCGTCCCGCGCAAATTATCCCGGTCGCGATCGCCCAGGTGCCAGGTCTTGCCGAATTCTTTCAACAGCACGGAAAGCGATTGGTGGGTAAACCCACCAGGATTAATCTGGTAATCCAGGCGCAGGCTATCCGTCTCGATCTGAATCTGGTCAGCGGTGCGAATGACATTAAAAGCCGGTACCGGCTGCTTGCGAAACCAAAAAGCCTGGCTGGGCCGGTCTTCGAATTGAGCCGTTGGGCTATATTCCATCCGGAATAGGCGAGGGGTCAGAACCGAAAAACGCACATGGGGGCCAGAGATCACCGCCCCGGCCTGAGCCACCGGATCATTTGGAAACTCGAATAAAGGCCTCTCCACAAAGATTCTCCAATGTTTGAAATTTATTCTTCGTTTTTCTTTTTTAGGATTTTCCCTGGCATTCTGGCGGCAGGGTAATCGCGTCCAGCTGGTTGATTTGGGTGGTATTGTAATCCCAGGTGATCGTCCCATCAATCATCTGGCCGGTGATGGTAGCCTGGCCGGTGGCTTGCATGTGCAATTTCACCACGTAACCCCCATCTTCCGCTATCCACAGGTCACCCGAGGCGCTCTTATAAGTTCCGTAATGGACGCTGGAGCGATCCAGGCGGTAATGATCGGCTGAGACGGTGTTGACGGTTTCGCCTTTCGCCACCAGGACGGCGTTGGTGATACTACCAATGAAAGCCTCCGGTTCAACCTCGGATATTGACGAGGCTCCTCCACCCAATGTGGACATATTCAGGCAGGTTGGCGTCCCCCCCGGTGTGTTCTGGAACATATACAGGACTTTATCGACCGAATACATTTCTAACCCCCCGGAATCAGCCATGAGAGCACTGCCACCCATGTGATAATAATAATCGCCTGAAGCGGTAATCTTCTTGGTATTAATTTCCAGGGTATCGTCCTCCTGGCTGCCCTGGCTATTCTTCCCCGAAACCTCATATTTGAAATCAGTCTGATAACTGATCAACGTTTGCAGACCGGTGGCAAAGGATTCCACTGTGATAACGTTCTTCTCAGCCGCAGGGGTCACTTCCGCGGTTGGCTGGCCGGCGCTTGCCACCGGTGTATCCGTTGGCGCCACTGGCGCGGTGCTGGTCGGCGTACTCAGGCCAGCCGTGGGCGTCATCGCTATTTCTGGCGTGGGGGTATCAGAAGGGTTGGAGGCCAGGCCGGCGACGAGCGTGGCGGTCGGCGCAGCATGGTTGCGCGCCAGGGCGGCATATAGCGCCACACCTCCGCCCAAAACCACCACACCCAGCAGGCCCAGGATGACCATCCCGCCCAGGATCCAGGCCCATACCGGCAGCCCCGATCTTTTTTTTGCTTCGGGCTCCCCGGTTATGGGCCGGGCCAGGCTCGCCGGCGGCGGGGTGGGCGTGGGAAAGCCTGGACCTGTCCGCGGGGGAGCTGACAACGGGCTTAACGACAGGCGGGTTTGCTCTGAAGGCGCAATGACTTTCCCAGACGCCACTGCCTGCAGCATGGTGGCCATCTCGCTCGCGGATTGGAAGCGTTGGGTCGGATCTTTAGCCATGGCCTGATCCACCACGACATCCATCGCGGGCGGCAGGCTCTGATTGGCCGTATGAATGGGAGGAATTGGCTCAAGCAGGTGAGCCATCATCATCTTAGCCGGCGTATCAGCCTGGTAAGGCATCACGCCGGTTAGCATCTGGAACAAGATCACCCCCAGGGCGTAGATATCGCTGCGTCCATCCAGGGCTTTATCGCCCTGGATTTGCTCAGGGCTCATATAGGCCGGCGTGCCTACTATCACCGCGCCTGTCAGGGTGGCATTGGCTGCGTTGGTCAGGCGGGCGATGCCAAAATCGGAGAGGTAGGGATTATCATACTGGTCAAACAGGATATTCCCCGGTTTCAGATCCCGGTGGATGATCCCTTTGGCGTGAGCGGCATCCAGCGCAGGAGCCAGCACAGACAACAACTGGGTGACCTGGGGAATGGGCAGCGGCCCATTCTTCAGCTTGTCCGCCAACGAGCCGCCCGACATATAACGCATGACGATGAAAGGCTGGCCGCTTTCCTCGCCGAAATCGTACACCGGGACGATAGCGGGGTGTTCAATCAACGCCACCATTTTCGCTTCGCGCTCAAAGCGCACGCGAAATTGGGGATCGTGTAAAAATTCGGGGGGCAGGACTTTAATCGCTACTTCGCGTTCAAAATTGGGATCATACGCGTAATAAACGGTCGCCATCCCACCCCGGCCAATTTCGGATTTAATCTCATATCGACCGAATTTTCCTAATGCCATACCCCAATTACCCTTAAATTTAATGGACCACGTCAGGAAAAATATAGTTCAACAGGAATCGCCGCAGAAAAAGGTTCACCGCGGCAATTCCTGAAGCGCTAAAAATATGTTTTAGTATAGCATAATCCGGTAATTCGGCGATTGTTCGGCTATAGTTTTACACCTTACGGCTTTAACTCTCCTCCGCTGGTTTGGGACTTCGCCAATGACACCATGCCGCTCAAGCCGCCCAGGTTCATCGTATCCACCGCGCTGCTTGGCACAATCACCAGGGCCCCTTTTTCTTTCAGCCCCTCAAAGAGCATATTCATGGCTCGCAGGTGCAGGGCAGTCGGGTTATCCACATAAGCTTTGGAAGCCTCGGCGAAACTGCTCGCGACCTGCATCTCCGCCTCGCCCAGGATCACCCGCGATTGGCGCTCGCGCTCAGCCTGCGCCTGCTGGGACATGGCGTCTTCCAGGCCTTGCGGGATAATGACGTCCCTGATCTCGACGCTCTGAACGGAAATGCCCCAGGGCGTGGTACGCTCATCAATGATCTTCTGCAAGTCCTCGTCCATCTTCGCCCGGCCCACCAGGATATCCGCCAGGGTCATCTGCCCAATAATCTCGCGCAATGCCGTTTGGGCTGCCCAGGAAATGGCGCCGCGGTAATCCTGGACTTCCAGGGCCGCCTTTTCGGCATCCCATATCACCCAAAACAGGACCGCGTCCACATCCACCGGGACGGTGTCTTTGGTGAGGGTCTTTTCCGCATTGAAGGGGGTCACCATGACGCGGTGATCGATCCAGACCGGCGTCGAATCGATTATCGGGATGATCCAGAACATGCCCGGCCCGCGCAGTTGGTGAAAATTACCCAGGCGCAGCACGACCGCTTTTTCCCATTGCGCGGCTACTTTGAGC
>JAJYIW010000118.1 GCA_021789855.1 Chloroflexota bacterium
GCCATGGAAGCTTCTACTCAACAAGGCGAAACCTCTTAATATATGCTAATATAGACCATATATATCCGTAATAAAGCCTGGCCACCGGCCTGGATACCTGGACTTTACGGCCTGGCAGGCCTTAGTTTACGGCCGATCCATACCAGTCTATTGACTTGTATCATTGTCCATTACGAAAGGGGTTTATACCATGTTGAATTCAATTGGCAAAGGTGGGCGCTTATTCGCGGAGCCAAAGCCCAGCCCAGATGCAACCTCATTTCAAACAAATAATACCAGCAGTGAATACTTCAATTCACCCTATTATTTGCAGCACAAGAACCAGATCCAGCCAATCCCAAAGCCCCTGATCGATCCCCCTCGCATGAACCTGGCAGATGTCCTGCAGGATCCTGATATACAGGCCATCCAGTCAGCGAATCAAATCACCCTTCATGTCGTTGGGGACACGGGGGCGGTTATGCCAACTCACCTGACCAAAGAGGAAACGGTCGCCGATGCGATGGCAGCCGATGTGCAGGCGGGTGGCCCCACTGCACCGTCCTTTTTCTTTCACCTGGGGGATATCGTCTATTATTTCGGTGAACATCAGTATTACTATGACCAGTTTTACGAGCCCTATCGTGCGTATGACCGGCCAATCTTTGCTATTCCAGGAAACCATGATGGCGTCACCTACGGCGACTCTTCGACGTCTAAAGCGCCGCCGACTCTGGAGGCTTTTTTAAGGAACTTCTGCGCCGCCACGCCCGGCGCTTCGCCCGACTCGGGCGGGCTCATGCGCAGCACGATGACCCAGCCAGGCGTCTATTTCACCCTGGATGCCCCGCTGGTCTCAATCATCGGGCTGTACAGCAATGTCCTTGAAGGGCCTGGCATCATTTCTTCTCAAGGGAACAAGTATCCGGTTAGCGACGAGCAACTCCTTTTCCTGACATCGGAGCTGCAGAGGCTTAAGCCGTCCCGGATGGCTGGCGAACGGGCTGTGCTTCTCGCCGTTCACCACCCCCCACTCTCCGTTGATGCAAAACACAGCGGGTCTACCGGGCTGGCCCAAGACATGGATACCGCCTGCCAGCAGGCGGGATTATGGCCGGATGCCGTTTTCTCCGGTCATGCCCACCTTTACCAACGGTTTACCCGCCACGTTGCCAACCAGGACATCCCCTATGTCGTCTCTGGAAGCGGGGGTTATAACGCGATCTCTTCCCCACAGCCCATACCCAAGGCCCCATTCACCAATGGGGATACGACCTTGGAGATCGATCCCATCATCGATTACGGTTATCTGAAGGTGACAATCGATATGACGTCCAGCCCGCGGCTGTTGACAATTGCTTTCTACCAGCCGAAGGTGGGTAAAAATGCCACTGACAGCGTCAAAGTTGATCTTGACCACCACCAGATCATATAGGGCCTGTCCTCGATCGCAGGTTCCGGGGTTTCGGACACGCCGGATTGGAACACGGCTTGCATCCCGCATTCAACGGTAACACGGTTGAATGCGGGAATAATAGGGATATATCCTCGGTATTTAGCGGTCAAGGATTAAAATGTTACGCTGCAAAGCAAACCGCACCAGGTCATTCTGCGTTTTCAAATGAAGCTTCCGCATGAAATTCGCCCGGTGCATTTCCACCGTCCGCGGGCTGATGGATAACTGAGCCGCAATATCAGCGCTCTTCAAACCGCTGGCTGTCAGATGCAAAATCTCCCTCTCGCGAGGCGTAAGCGTTTCATAGGGATCCAGGGGAGTTTCCCGGGCATGCTCGATATAAGCGTTGATCATGGCTTCATTCAAAGGGGAACTGAGGTAAATTTTTCCTTCCAAAACCCGGTGAATGGCCTCTACCAGGTCCTTGGATGACGATTTTTTAAGGACAAAACCAGAAACACCTGCCTGAAGAGCCTCGGCCACATAGGCTTCAGTATCATACATCGATAATATGATGATGCGGGTATCCGGGTTGTTTAGTTTCACCTGCCGGGCGACCTTAAAGCCGTTCAATTTAGGCATGATGATATCCACGATCAGCACATCCGGTTGAAGGCGCACCGCGGCGTTTACCGCTTCGAGGCCGTCCTCAGCTTCCCCCACCACCTGGAGCTCCGTCGTCGCTTCCAACAAAAGGCGTAACCCCTGCCTGACTATCGTGTGATCATCTGCAAGTATGATCGTCGTCATTTTCTACCCTTCCAGCGGCGCAACCATTAATTTCTCGGGGGGGAAATCCACCTCCAGGCGGGTCCCCTGGCCCGGGTCCGATTGAACGGTCAGGCTTCCGCCAAGAAGCTCAGCCCTTTCGCGGATGCCCACTAAGCCGCTGGCTTTGCCGCTGAGCAGGGTTGACGAAAAATCAAAACCTTCGCCATTATCCATGATCTGGATATTTAATCCCTGGGAATCATCCACCACCCACACCATCACCTGGTCGGCCGAGGCGTGCCTGGCCACGTTGGTCAGGGCCTCCTGGATAATCCGGTAGGTCGCCGTTTCTATCTCCGTTGGAAAACGCTTGTTCTCAATCCCGGCGTGCTGAAAAAGAACCTTAATCCCGGTCACATCCGTGTATCGTTTGAAATGCCATAAAAGCGTAGGCAAGAGGCCCAGGTCATCAAGCATGGGGGGGCGTAAATCCAGGGTCAGGCGGCTGACCTGCTCGAATAAATCGGTGACCAATTGCTGCGCCTGGGCCAGTTTCTCACCCATCGCATCAGGGGGCAAATGAGGCGCTACTTCCATGATCAATTTTAAGCCCGTCAGGGTCTGGCCTATTTCATCGTGCAATTCACTGGCGATGAAGCGGCGCTCGTTTTCCTGGACATCAACTAATCGCCTGGAAAGAAGTTGCAATTGTTCCGTATAGCCCTGAAGCTTTTTCTCGGCCTGTTTCCGCCCGGTGATATCTCGGGCGATCATGGACGCTCCGGAGATATGCCCCTCTTTATTTCGAATGGGCGAGATGGTGATGGACACGTCGATTGGTTTTTCCGCCTTATCCCGGTGAATGGTTTCAAACTGCCGGGTCGTTTCTCCCAGGCGGATACTCGAGAGGATTTCCTTCATTTGGAATTGAAAATCCGAAAGAATAATCCTGGAGATCGGGTGGCCGATCACCTCATCGCCAGAATAACCATACATGTGCGCTGCTCCAGCGTTCCAGCTGGTAACCAGCCCATCCAGGGATAACCCGACAATGGCGTCATCGGAGGACGCCACAATGGCTCCCAGGCGGGATTGGGCTTCAGCCGCCAGTCTTTGAGCCCGCATGAGAGAGACCGCAATGCCAGCCACCAGCAGGAAGAGGCCCAGCCTGGATACATCTTCCTTGCCCAGCGTCAGAACGTAGAGAGGGGGTAAGAAAAAATAATTGGTGACAAGGGTCGCAAGCAGGGTGGAGAATAATCCCGCGCCCACGCCATAAAACCAGGCTGACAAAGCAATCGCCGCCACAAAAAAGGGAAATGGGCTCGGGACCAGCCAGGGGGATAAGAAATGGGTCAGGACCAATGCCAGAAGGTCCGCGGCCAACGCAAAGAAATAGCCAGAAACAACAGGTAAAACTCGGCCGAGCATGGTGCTTTTACCCTCCCGGATCCATTCAAGAAAGGGGGAATGAAAAATGCCTATTGAAACCGCCGGAACACGCAGTTTATTCAAAAATACCGTAGAACTACGAATAGATCATTTAGTTCCGCTCATTTATTATCATTATACCGTGAGAGAAAAATAAAATTCGGCCAGCACTCTGACAGCGGACGGGGCATAGCTATGCATCACATCCCTAAGGAATCCATGCAAATTGAGGAGATCAACGACCAGACGGTATTTCAACAGCAGCCCGTTGGAAGTCCCCCGCGCAGTTGGAGAACATGGCTGATTGGCCGCCCCCTGGCTTCGGCTGATGCTCCCCATGAAACCATCGGAAAAACCATAGGCCTGGCGGTTTTTGCATCGGATGCACTCTCGTCCACTGCCTACGCAACACAAGAGATCCTGGTCATCCTGGCGGCGGCAGGGTCGCTCGCTTTTGGATATGCCTTCCCCATCTCAATCTCCATTGTGGCGTTGATGGCTATCGTCGTCCTCTCCTATGAACAGACCATCCACGCTTATCCTAACGGCGGCGGAGCCTACATTGTGGCGCGAGAGAACCTGGGCGAGATTCCCGCCCAGGCCGCTGGCGCTTCCTTGCTAACCGATTATATCCTGACGGTGGCCGTTTCCATTTCCTCCGGTGTGGCCCAGGTTGTCTCAGCCTTTCCAGAGCTACTTCCCTATCGCGTTATCATCGCCCTGGCATTGACATTCCTGGTAATGCTGGTGAATTTACGAGGCGTTCGCGAATCGGGAATTGTTTTTGCCGTCCCCTCCTATATTTTTCTCGTCATGATGCTCCTGACGGTTGGCGTGGGAGTGGTGCGGCTGTTAATGGGTAATTTAAACATGGTCGACTCGCCGCCGGAATTGATTACCACCTACACCACGTTTGAGCTGGTCACCCCCTTCCTCCTGCTCCACGCGTTCTCCAGCGGCACTTCTGCCATGACCGGAATCGAGGCCATTGCCAATGGGATCACCGCTTTCAAAGAGCCGCGCAGCCGGAACGCGGGGGTGGTTCTGATGTGGATGGCTGGCATTCTGGCCACCCTTTTCCTTGGAATCACTTTTCTGGCGGGAAAAATTGGCGCCGTGCCCTCCGAAATCGAGACGGTCATCTCGCAGATCGCCCGCACGGTGTATGGCGACTCAGTCCTTTTGTACCTGTTGGCCGTGTCGATGACCGCTATTATTTTGTTTATGGCGGCCAACACTGCCTTCGCCGGTTTCCCCCGCCTGGCTGCCATCCTGGCTCGCGATGGTTTCTTGCCCCACCAATTTACCTACCGGGGGAGTCGCCTGGTCTTCTCAACCGGTATTGTGGCGCTGGCGGTGATGGCCGGGGTCATCGTCGTCATTTTCAATGCCAGCGTTACCCAAATGATCCCGCTTTACGCCATCGGGGTATTTTTATCCTTCACCCTCTCGCAGGCGGGCATGGCGCACCGCTGGTGGAAAGCCGGGCACCTTTCACTTGGGGAAGAACAGGTTGAGAGAAGCTCGGTCATCCATCACGATCCGCATTGGCTGCAAAAGATGATTGCCAATGGATTAGGCGCTGCCCTCACCGCGGTGGTGACGTTAGTTTTTGGGATCACCAAGTTCCCAGATGGCGCCTGGATTGTGGTCGCTCTAATCCCCCTTCTCGTGGTGACTTTTATCGCTATTCACCGCCATTACGAGAACCTGGCCCACCAGCTTTCGCTGGATCATGTCCTGATTTATCCCAGGGTTTCACGCCAGCGGGTCATCATCCCCATCAGCGGAGTCCACCAGGGCACCCTGGCGGGGCTACGTTACGCCTGTTCGATCTCCGATGACGTCACCGCCATTTACATCTCGATGGATCCTGAGGAAGAGGAGAAGATTAAAGCGAAATGGGGTATCTGGGGAGAAGGAATCCGCCTGGTGATCCTCAAATCGCCTTATCGCCTGTTAATTGAACCGGTGCTGGAATATATTGAAAAGCTGTGCAGAATCCGCCAGCCAAATGAAGTCATTACGGTGGTTGTGCCTCAATTTGTCTCACGGCATTGGTGGACAGGGATATTGCACAGCCAGACAGCTTTTTTGCTCCGCCTGGGACTCCTGCTTCGACCCGGCGTCGTGATCATCGAAGTTCCTTACCAGGTGGAATAACCGCCTTTCTTATCATCATCGGGAGGATGACATGAGCCTGATTTTGAATTCAACCTATCATTGGCAATTGCCTGGTGGCGCTGAACTCCACAGCGGGGATCGGGTTGAGTTATTGCTCGATGGCCAATGGACGGCTGGACGAATTGAATATAAACCCAGAAAACATTACATGCTGATCCTGGATGATGACCAGGAACTGCCGGTGACTGAAGAGCTCCAGGTGCGCCCCATTAAACAAAAACTGCTGACTTGAGGTATCATTCAGTCAGTTTTTAGCGCGCCCAGGGAGTGCTTTTTTCATGCTGTCCATCTCTCAAATTGTCCGCCGCGCCCTGGTAATGCAGCTCGCGGTGCCCGCGTTTAACGTGCCGTACTTGCCGATGATAGAACCGGTGATCCAAGCGGTGATCGATCAGGATTCGTTCGCCCTGGTGGAAGTGGCGCGGCTCGAATGGCGGAAGTTTGAAAGCCAGAGCCTGGCAGCAGTGGCTACAGAATTCTACCGGCATAACCAGCCTGAGTACGTCCGCCTGCACCTGGATCACGTGCCGGTGATCGATGAAGATAACCTGCGGGTTGACTTCATGCCCATATTCGAAGAAGCACTCGGGTTGGGGTATGAATCCGTCATGATAGATGGCTCTCGCCTGCCATTGGCTGAAAACATCCAGGTCACCCGGCAGGTGGTGGAGCTGGCCCACGAGGCCGGTTGCCCCGTTGAAGCAGAGCTGGGAGCCATCATGGGGCACGAAGCCGCCCCTCTCTTATCTTACGAAGAGCTGTTTACCACCGGTCGCGGCTTTACCAACGTAGAAGAAGCCAGGCTGTTTGTCCAGGAAACCGGCTGCGATTGGCTTTCGGTAGCCATTGGCAATATTCATGGCGCCATCGCGGCCGGGCGTAAGGATCAGAAGAAAATCGAGGCAAGATTAAACATCGAGCGGCTGGATCAGTTGTCCCGGGCGTCCCAAATTCCCCTGGTATTACATGGGGGATCGGGCATCCAGCAAGCTGCGTTGATGGAGAGTACTCGCCATGGAATCGCCAAGATTAATGTGGCGACCGAAATCCGCCAACCGTATGAAACCGCGTTGAAAGATACGGGAAGCATCCCCCAGGCCCAACAAGCGGTGTATGACCGCACCATCTGGATATTACAAGCTTTTCTAGGGATTGCCGGGAAACGGGAGAAGATATTATCCACCGGCCCGGTACCCTTATGAGAAAGGAAACCGATGCCTAAAGTTCAGCTTAATGTTCCTGCTCCTGACTTTGCCTTACCCAATTTCAAAGGCGAAACCGTTCACCTGTCAGATTTCAGGGGGAAGTCCAACGTACTGCTCGTCTTTAATCGCGGTTTTGTCTGACCCTTCTGCCGAAAGCACATGGCGCAGTTGCGCCAGGATTACCGGGAGTTTATCAATCGACAGGCTGAGATCATCGTGGTAGGGCCGGAGGATGCCGCCGCCTTTGAAGCCTATTGGCGCACCAATGACCTGCCTTTTACCGGTCTGCCCGACCCGAAGGCCAGTGTGCTCAAGTTATACGGCCAGGAAGTCAACCTGTTCAAATTAGGGCGTATGCCAGCCCAGGTCATCGTCGACAAGGCCGGTGTCGCACGGTTTGTCCACTACGGCCATTCGATGTCGGATATCCCTGAAAATGCTGAAGTTTTGGAGATATTAACCCAATTGAACGCCACCCCGGCAGGATAATTTAGGGCGTTACCGCTTAATCTTCAGCGAATTGTTGTAAGATATCCAGGATATCGGCGGCGCTGGTAGATGGCTTTAACCAGCCAGAACAATCCATCTGGGACTCAATGACTTTCTTCACCCGCAGAGCGAGGTGGTCATCTCCCAAGAGAATAGCGCCGACTAAATGCTGGCCGTTAAAATTGAAGCAGGCATACCGCTGGCCGGTTTCACCTTCGATGGCCCTGTCCGATGATTCACCTGGCATGAAACGCCCAATGCTGAAGAGGTCGATCCCAAGCACTTTCAAGCTATTAGAACGGGGCACCTGTTTGAAGACCTGGGAGGGCTCCCCGGCGGCATTGGCGCCGGCCGTGGTTCCTTGTGCCTGAGAGGGAGGCCAGATACCGTACACGACCCCCTGGTGCTCAGCCAGGTCGCCGGCGGCGAACACGTCTGGATGGGAAGTTTTCATCGCGTCATCCACCACCACGCCTTGAGCCACCTGCAAGCCGGCGGCGCGGGCAACGTCCACATTGCTGCGCACCCCGGCGCTGATCAGCACCAGCTCGGCAGGAATGAGCTCTCCACTCTCCAGGCGCACACCCTGCACGCTGCCATCCCCGGTCAATTCATGCGTCCTGGCCTGCGTGGTGACTTTGATTCCCAGGGTATTAAGGTGATTCACCATTTTACCGGCCGCAATCCGGTTAAGCTGGCGGGGAAGCAGCCACTCCTGGTTTTCCAGGACGTTCACCTGAAGGCCGCGACGCGCCAGCGCACCCGCAGTTTCAAGCCCCAACAGCCCCCCACCAATGACCACACAGGCCATTCCCGGGCGGCCGGCAGCCAGGATATGGTTTGCGTCCTGCCAGGTGCGCAGCGTAAACACATTCGTCCTTTCCACCCCCGGGAAAGGCGGAACGAATGGATGCGACCCGGTGGCCAGGATCAACCGGTCAAAATGCTCTCGGCGCCCATCGCTGAGAATGGCTGCCTTTTGTTCCACATCCACTGATGCCAGGGCTTGCCCGCGGATCAATTGAATTGAATTTTCGGCATACCATGATTCTGGATGAAGGGGGAGCTCTGCCGGGCCTATTTCACCAGCCAGGTAGCGGGTGAGGTTCAAACGGTAATAAGGCAGATCAGCTTCGTTGGAAACCAGGAGTATTTCGGTGGTTGGTGAGGCCTGGTGCAGCGCTTCTGCGGCGGAAACTCCGGCAATACCTGCGCCAGCGACGATCACCCGCGCCACGGAGGATGCCTGAGTCTGGGCCGCCGGGCCAGCCTGAGCCAGCTCAAACATTTCACTGGGAGAGCCACAAACCGGGCATTCTTCCGGCGGTCGATCGCCGTAATGGATGTAACCGCACACCGTACAAACCCAGGCTTTGGTCGGAGTCGAGTTCATTTTTCCCTCCAGGATTTAGCAGCGGTCTGGTTTATGATGGGCAATACTCTCATCATTTTACATTCAATCTTGCCCGATAAGCCAGGTTTTCAGCCCCAGAATGCCAGGGCCACTTGACGCTCATTGGGGAAAAGAGGATAATAATCATGCACGAACCCGGCGCCGCCTTACCATCCTGCTGTCCTTCACCGATCCAAGGAGTTGAGGGTGAATGTTCCTTCTGACGACGAAATTCAGCGCATAGTGCATCGAGTACTCAGCCAGTTGGCGGGGACCCAGAAACCCGGCGATACAGCGGCCAGTGTTTCGACGCCGGTTGCTCCCGTACAAAAAGCCGAAACAAAGCCCACGGAACGGCGCGCGATTGCCATTGGCGCTGATCACGGTGGATTTGAGCTGAAAGAATTGCTCAAACCCGAGTTGATCAACGCCGGGTTTGAGCTCATCGATGTCGGCACGAACAGTAAAGAACCTGTAGACTACCCGGATTTTGCCCACGAAGTGGCTAAACTGGTCAGCGTGGGAAAGGCCTGGCGCGGCATCGTCATTGATGGCGCTGGGATTGGAAGTTGCATTGTCGCAAACAAGGTGCCTGGCGTGCGCGCAGGAATGGCTTATGATTATTCATCCGCTGTCAACAGCCGGGAGCATAATGACACCAACGTCTTGAGCCTAGGTGCAGGGCTGATTGGGGTCAACCTGGCGCGACAGATCGTCACCGTCTGGCTGGCAACACCATTTGGAGGCGGGCGTCATGAGCGCCGGGTGAACAAAATTCAACAAATTGAACAGCAGTACTTGAAGTAGAGGGCGCTTATGATGCCTGACATGAAAACGGTGGAACAACTCATTGAGGTCATTACTCGCGAGGTATTGACCGCGATGGCTGAACAGCAGGCGCGAGCTACCCTCCCGGAGGGCCAGCAATGCCAGCTCAACTGCGCCGAAGGGTTATGCGTCCGGACCTGCTTCGACCGCGCCGGGGAAGTGGTCAGCGCGGGCGCCGAGCGCTTATCCTCCACGATGGGCATCATCCCGGCCGATCAAAGCCTGGCTAAAATGATTGATCATACCTTGTTGAAGCCTGACGCCACCCCCGATCAGATTGCTCAACTCTGCTTTGAAGCCCGAAAGTATAGCTTTGCCTC
>JAJYIW010000119.1 GCA_021789855.1 Chloroflexota bacterium
TTATCAAAAAAGTTACGAGTTCCATGTGTTGGGTGGGAAGCCGTTGTATTTCTTCGAAAAAGCCGGAAAAGTGAATTTGAGTTATGACTCAGAAGAAATTTTGTTCGATGGGACTATCGTCCCTCATGGTAATTGTTGCTCTGAATCGGAGTTAAATCCAAGGCAAGTGGGAAATTTATTGATCTTTTTTATGAACAAAAACCAGCAATGGTATTATGTAGAAATAGAGGCTGAGCCTACCCAATAAGTAAAGGGTAACAAGGTGTTGCCATGAAATCAGTGATTAAAAAAGTGCTGCTCTCTATTCTTGTCGGATTGATCCAGGCAGGATGCAGCACTCAATTACCTCGATCGACTCAGGCGCCTATTTATACACAACCGGCACGGCAAACATTTACCACCACGACGCGGCCAACCGCTACACCGGCGATCCTACCGGCCCAGCCCACCGGCCAGCCGGGTATCGAAGAGCAGTGGCAGCAAGCCCTCCAATCAGCACAAGCCAGGCTGGTATCCTCCCTCCAGGGACCGGCCCTGCAGCAGGCCGAGCAAAACCTGCAATCGTGGGCGAGGACGAGCCAGGATGAAATCGAATTCCAGAAAACAAACGGCGAGGTGGAGCTTAATCCTGATGGGAAAAAGATGTTTGCCGGTCGTTCGGCGCAATGGTTCGCAGCCTTGCTGGCAAACCTCGACCTATTCACTTCTGCGGAAATAAAATGGGCCGGCTACCGGGAACGTACGCCCGATCAAAAGGCCACGGCGGTTGAGGCCGTCCGCGCGTACGCCGGACAGGACGCTACCGTCACTTACCAAAAAACAGAACGTTTCATATTCGACCCGCTACGCATGGTGGAGGATTACCTGGCCGGCGATTATGTCTACAAGGTAGATGTGGAGACCGGGCAGATTGCTGATATCGAGCCCAGGACGGATGCTGCATTCTCCAGCGATGTGACAGGGGTAGAAGATAGGGCCAAGGGACGCCAAAAGGCCGAGGCCATCATCCACCAGTTGGCCGGGCAAACCCAATTGGAAAGTCTGTCTTACGTTGAAAATGCAGACCCTGGATATTATCGATGGGAAGACCGGGCGGCCTCGCGGCTGCCCGATGGCCAGTACCGTAGCCTCCAGGTGGTGTTTGCGGAGGACGGGAGCCTCTTTAGTTATCTGAATACGTTCTCTACAGATTAAGGTGCGTTCTAAGGAAGGACTATTTCTTTAACCCAGGCGCGGATGGTTTTTTTGATCTCAGGCCATTTAACCTTCCTCAACATATCGGGCATGCGTTCTTTCTCTGCATCATCAAAATATACAAGCCCATATAGAACCGGACTGGGATCCTGGTTGAACTTACGGATATAGAAGTCAAGCATTTCCTTCAAGCTGAACCGTTCTTGACCAAGTACATAGATGTCACAGAAATCCTTACGCGAACCTCTTTGAGCGATAGCTGATAGTTTCATGCAAGCCAAATCCTCCAGTGAAGCAAGAGGACAATTGATTTCTTTCCATACGATTGGGGTCTGGAGAAGAGGATATCGAAATTCAAAAATAGAAACGCGTATATCTGCAATTGTTCCATGCAGTGTACCAGGCCCTGTCTGTTGTACAACAAAATCCAAGAATCTCTTCCGAAGTTCTTGAGACAAAATTAAAACATCCTCTATTGAGCTGGAAGTAAACCAATCCAGATCTACCGAGGTGCGGTGACCAAAGTAAAGAGAAAGCGCTGTGCCACCTCCGAGATAAAATCCGTGTTCTTGCATGAATGGGCTCAATGATTTGAGGACTTCAAGCTGCTTACTTTGTAACCCTTCAAGGTGAAAGTTCATCTTCTTCCCCAGGGGGTTTCAGCCGCATCCTGAACCCATGTATCGAGTTGTCGTGCGGGGAGATCAAGGATCAAACCCCAGAAGCGCAACTGGCGAGGGCTCAATCCCCGACCGCGGTGAGAGATAAGCCATTGTTTCAAGGTGTGATCACCCACCTGCGATCGTAGCCAAAGAATTGCCTCCCACGATCCGTCGGTGAGGATGCGCTGGATAATCAGGGATTGATCTGTCTCCATGGATAGTTCTGTGGATGGGTAATCCCAAAAATAAGAGCGCAGATTTTCAGGGAGCGGTGTATTCGAACTCATGAAGAATGAGATAACCACAAATGATGAACAATTGGACCACCATTCACATCTGGCTGCTGACCACGGTGTGGAGCAGGACAAAATTGGGCTGGCTGAAGAATCCCAAGGGCACGCCCGAAATGAGCACCACCTGCTCGCCGGGTTGGACGTCGGTGGAGGAGATGATGGCCTCCTCGACGATGGTGATCGCCGATTCCAGGGTCGAGGCAAAGGGCACCAGGAAGGGCACCACGCCCCAATACAGCCCCAGCCGTTGGAAGGTGGTTTCTTCCGGCGTGAAGGCCAGGATGGGCACGCGCGGCCGGGCCTTGGCCATGAGCAGGGCAGTGCGCCCGGTGCGGGTGAAGACGGCGATGGCGGCCACGTTGCGATCGTGAGCCAGCTCGCGGGCAGCCAGCGCGATCGACACGGCGTCGTCCGCGCCCGGCTCTTCCAGCGATTCCTGGGCGTGCCCCCATTCGCTCATATGTTGCTCGGCTTCGACCACGATCGCGTCCATCATCGCCACGGCCTCCACCGGGTAGCTTCCCGAGGCAGTCTCCCCAGAAAGCATGACGGCGTCGGTGCCGTCGAAGATGGCGTTGGCCACGTCGGAGGCTTCGGCGCGGGTGGGGCGGGGGTTGGTGATCATCGAGTCGAGCATCTGGGTGGCGGTGATCACGATCTTCCCGTGACGGTTGGCCGACTGGATGATGGTCTTCTGAGCGATCGGCACCGTGGCAGGGGGCATCTCGACCCCCAGGTCGCCCCGCGCCACCATCACCCCATCGGTGACGTGCATGATGGCTTCCAGGTTTTCCAGCGCCTCCGGCCGCTCGAGCTTGGCGATGATGGGCGGGGTGGTTTCCTGCCCGGGTTTCAGCTTGCGCATAGCCTCGCGCACCACCTCGATGTCTTTGGCAGACCGCACAAAAGAGATGGCCACGGCGTCTACGCCGTGATCCATCCCAAACGCCAGGTCTTCGCGGTCCTTGGGGGTAAAACCCGGGATGGCAATGTCAGCGCCGGGCAAATTGACCCCTTTGTGCGAGGACAGCGCGCCCCCCAAAAGCACCCTGGCCTCGATGCGCTCTTCTGTCACGTTCAGCACTTCCAGCTCCAGGTTGCCGTCATCCAGCAGGACCCGGCTGCCGGCGTGGACCGACTCGTTCAGCTCGGGGAAGTCAAAGGGGATGGGGATGGCGCCATCCGGGCCTGGCCTGGATGATTGGATGGGCTGCGAGGTCAGATTAACCGTCTGCCCGGCAGCGAGCTGGATCGGGCCGTCCGGGATGACCCCCACCCGCATTTTGGGGCCCTGCAAATCTTGCAGGATGGTGATCGGTTTGCCCAGTTGAGCGGAGAGCCGGCGGACCTGGGCAATGCGAGCCTCATGTTCTGGATATGTTCCATGGGAAAAGTTAAGCCGCGCCACGTCGATGCCGGCCTCGATCATCTTCTGCAGGGTGGCGTCGTCCTGGCAGCTTGGGCCCAGGGTGGCTACAATCCGCGCGTTCCTGTGTAAGAGTGCCATATACCCTCTTTAACTGCACATGCTGACGGCCCCCCAAAAGCTATGCCATTTCAGGGGAGGTGAGACTGGTCACGGCCTGGTCAGAACGTCCCGGAGGATCGGGATGGCCCAATCGATGGTGGGCCGGTCGATGATTAAAGGCGGCGCGATACGGATCACATCTTTGTGGGTCTCCTTAGCCAGGATACCTTCGGTCATCAACATTTCGCAAAAACGTCGTGCACCGCCGGCTTCCGGGTTGAGCTCCACGCCGATCAACAATCCTTTCCCACGCACTTCTTTGATATGGACCCTGGGGATCTCGCTGAGCTGGTCCAGCAGGTATTCGCCCTGTTGGGCGGCATTTTCGGCCAGGCGCTCATCGGCGATAACTTGCAGCGCGGCGATTCCGATGGCTGCGGCCAGGGGATTCCCGCCGAAGGTCGAGCCATGCTCGCCGGGCTCGAACAATCCCAACAGCACCCGGTCGGCCAGCACCGCCGAGATCGGGTAAAAACCACCGGAGAGGGCTTTTCCAATGATGGTCATATCTGGGCGGACGTTTTCATACTGGCAGGCGAACAGCCGCCCGGTGCGCCCCAGCCCCGTCTGGATTTCATCCGCGACGAGAAGCACATTATTCTGTGCGCAGATATCTCGCACCCGCCGCAGGTAACCTTCGGGTGGGATGATCACGCCGGCTTCGCCCTGGATCGGCTCAATCAGCACCGCGGCGGTGTTGGGGGTGATGGCGGAAGCGATCGCCTCGGCGTCGCCATAAGGGACGATTTCAAATCCGGGGGTATAAGGGCCGAAGTCCTGGCGGTAAAAGGGTTCAGCCGAAAAAGAGATGATGGTGGTGGTGCGCCCGTGGAAATTTCCCGCCGCCACGATGATCTCAGCCTG
Organism: Chloroflexota bacterium; assembly: GCA_021789855.1. Lineage (GTDB taxonomy): Bacteria > Chloroflexota > Anaerolineae > Anaerolineales > Anaerolineaceae > JAJYIW01. The sequence goes on from JAJYIW010000119.1 coordinate 4,542, forward strand.
GTTATGGGGTACTTTTTTGACGCGATAGGCCCACTTCCGCACCAGTTTAATCGCTGTCTCTACGGCCTCTGCCCCGCTGTTCATCGGAAGCGACATTTCGTATCCGGTCAGGTCGGCCAGCGCCTTGTAAAATAGGGGAAGCTGGTCATTGCGGAAGGCGCGTGAGGTCAGCGTGAGCCGGCTGGCCTGCCGCTGCATGGCCTCCAAAATTTTCGGGTGCACATGACCTTGATTCAGCGCGGAGTAGGAACTGAGGCAATCGAGATAGCGATTGCCCTCCAGGTCGTATACCCAAACCCCGCTGCCTTGCGTCAGCACGACATCTAAAGGCTGATAGTTATGGGCGCCAAACTGTTCTTCGATGTCAATAAAATCCTGGCTATTCATGTTAATAAGTATATCACTACCCTAGTTGAGGCGTCTGTCATCCGCTGCCCTGGTCTTCGCTCAGGCGATCTGGCGTACTCGCTGCACCGCATGGATGAGGTCATCCGGCAGGAATGGCTTCACCAGGTAACCCATCGCGCCGAGGCCGGCTGCTTTTTCCCTCTCTTCTAAGATACTGCAAATAATAACCGGGATATCTTTAGTCTTGGGATCGGCTTTCAAATCTTTCAACACCTGCCAGCCGTTCACCTCTGGCATTAAGATGTCCAGGGTTATCACCATGGGGCATACCGATTGCGCCATCGCCAGCGCCTGGACCGGGTCGGTCAGCGGGATCACCTGGTATCCATAAGGCTGCAGGTAATGCTCATACAGGCTGATGACCTGCGGGTCATCATCAATCATCAGCAACGTGGGTTTAACCTGGGGGATTTCGACCTGGGGCAGGGTCTCTTTCACCATCGCGCCTGGCTTCAGGGGCAGGGTGAAGTAGAAGGTGCTGCCCACGCCGACTTCGCTGCGAAGCAAGCCAATTTTACCGCCCTGCAATTCAATTAATGACCGGCTGATGGATAACCCAAGCCCTGTGCCGCCCGTTTCTCGATTAGGGGAGCCATCCACCTGTGAAAAAGGCTGGAAGAGCCTGGCCTGATCCCGGGGGGCAATCCCGGACCCTGTATCGTCGACCGTCACCACCATTTCAGGCTTATTTTCCTGGGTGATCTGGGTATTGGCGGCAATGGTGATGGCCCCTTGTTCAGTAAACTTGGCCGCATTTGAAATGAGGTTGATCAAGACCTGGCGCACACGGTTGGGGTCGCCCTTTACCAGGGGCAGATCGGCCGGCACCTGGCAGCGAAGCTCGATGGGTTTATCTTTCACCAGGCCAGTTGCCGTGGACACGGTGCTGTTGATCAGGTCGACCAGGTTGACGTCTTCATTTGCCAGTTCCATCTTTCCCGCCTCGATCTTGGAGAGATCGAGAATATCGTTGATCAGGCGCAGGAGATGCTGGCCGGAATCATAGATGGCGTTGAGGTCAGCCTGTTGGGTCGTGGTGACCGGGCCGTCGATGCCCTTGAGGATGACCCGCGAAAAGCCAATGATCGCGTTAAGCGGTGTCCGCAGCTCGTGGCTCACGTTCGCCAGGAACTGGCTCTTCAGCAGGTCTAACTCCCGCATCTCAACGATGGCTTCCTGGGCTACCTCATACAGCCGGGCATTTTGAATGGCCATGGCTGCTTGAAGCACGATCGTTTCGGCCAGGCGAAGCTGATCAGGATTGAGAGCCGGCGCATCATCATCCAGCTCCAGGTTGACGGTACCGAATACTTCGTTCCCGGCCAATAAGGGGATCAACGCCAGGGTATGGGTTGGCAGGCTCGTGGCCGAAGATTGCACCGGTTCAGCCTGGGGTATCTCCTGGGCGCGGGACCCGATAACCGTCTGGCGGGTTTCAATGACCTGTTGGATGCCGGGGTTGCTGTCCAATGGGATCAGGCTGCCCACCTGGCTCTCACCGTTCCGACGCCGGTCTGCCAACAGGGTAAGCTGCATGCGATCCTCGTTGATCAGCGCGATCCCCCCGCTGGAAAGAGGTAATAGTTTAAATAACTCGTCGATAACGATTTGCAAAGCTGCGTGCATGTTCAGAGAGGAGGATACCGTGCTCAGGATGCGGTTCAATAAGGACAGCTCTTCACTGCGCTGGTGCGCTTCCGTCGCAGACCGCTGGGTGGCTTGCAGCAGGTTGTAGTTGTCGAGGGCCACGGTTAACTGGGCTACGACGGTTTGGATGAAGGTCATTTCGGAAGGAGAATAGGGTTGTATTTCTGTCCGGGCAGCCAATAGCACGCCGAAAACCTGGGTACGGACCACCAGGGGGTTGAGGAAGACCGAAGCCAGGTTATTCCGGCTAAAGAATGATAAGCCCGTCTCATTCAACCGCTGGTCAGCCTGGATGTTGCGGCTGACAATGGCCTGGCCAGAGTTCAACAGATCGATTAAAGGGAAATCGCCCACCCGGATTTTATCGTCCTCTGGGTGATTGGTGATGCTTTGATCGCTCAGGTAGGTGAGCCGGGTCAAGAAGCTTTCTTCGCCTTCCGTGATCAATGAATAAATCGCCAGGAAGTTTGATTTGACGCCGTTAAAACAGGCTTCGAGCGAGGTTTGATACAGCTCAATCTCGCCTTGCGATTGCGAGATGAGGCGCGAGGTCTGGAAAAGCAGGGTGGTCTCATCAAGAGATGCTTTAAGCTGGGTCAAGAGGTCTTCGCGAATAATGGTGTTGGAGAGGGAAACCGCCGCCATTTGCAAGGTGTCAAGTTCTTCCGTGGACCAGGGGCGATCGTAGTGAATCTCATCAAACCCAATAAAGCTGGGCAACTGGCTTTTATTGTTTACCAGGAGGGCCAGGAAGGAGCGAATGCCCAGGGATTTTAATAATTCATCCTCGGGTGAAGGCATAATGGCGGTTAATCCAGAAAATTTACCCTGTTCTTCTAGCTCGTTGGCCAGGAAGGGATAGCGCTCCACGGGGAGCCTCTGGAAGCCATTCATGTCAATGAGGGAGGGCACGCCTTCAGATAACCATTCATTCACGATCTGCCAGGAGGTGCCACTTTCGTCCTGCTCAGCCCTGACGTAATAGACGCGGGACGTTTGGGCGGCGTCGCCCAACATGCGCAGCACGTCCTGGATGGATTGGGTCCCGTATTCTGCCAGCGCGGTGACGGCTGAGGCGACATTTTTTTGGTATCGCTCGCGGACCTCAATGGTGATCAAGGCCTCTTGCATATCCTGGAAAAGGCGTGCATTCTCCAGGGCAATGGTCGCTTGTGAAGCGATGGTTGAAAGCAGCTCAGCGTGAATGGCGGTGAATGCCCCTTCCTTCAGGTAGTCCTGGAGCAGGATCACCCCGACAACGGTTTCACCGGCCAGCATGGGCACTGCCAACAAGGAGAGCGGCGGGCGGCCGTAACTGAAAACGCCCATTTTACGCAGTTCTTGAGGCACATCCTTCTGTAATATGACCGGCTCAAGGGTCGTTATCACATGCTCGATCAGGCCGTTGCCAAACGGGTGGCCGGAGATCACCTGAGGCTGCCCGTCTACGGTGTAGATTGGAAAAGAAATGTATTGGTTGGTTTCGTCGTAAAGCGCGATCAGAAGGTTGCTGTTGTCCACCACCTGGCCGATCGCGGAAAATATCAGGTCGAGAATCTCAGATGGGCTGGCCAGGCGGTTCAATTGCTGACCTATCTGGTTTAAGGTGGCCAGGTCTTTGTTCCTGTTCAGAATTTCGCCTTCGGCCCGGATGCGCTCGTTCAATTCCAGTTGAGCGGCTGCATAGAGTTGCGAGTTCTCCAACGCCAGGGCCAGTTGAGCAATCACTTCGTAGGCTAGCTGGATCTCATCGTCGTTCCACTTGCGCTGCTGAGCATCGTCGACAATTTCGATGATGCCGGCGGTTTTACCCTGGATCTCGACCGGGACGGCGATCGCCGCTGGGGTAGTGCTGGATGCGGCTTGAACCATCGGTTTCTGCAAAGCCAGGCTTTTCACACCTGCTTGAGTCCATATTTTGTAAGCTGGCTGGATACCGGCGGTTCCCAAAGACATGCTGGTGGTGAGGAGCAAAGCGGAAGGCTGTGTGCTTAGGGCTGAGACCGTTGAGTCAGGTGTAGCTGGCGCTGGCTTTTCCTTATTAATCAGGTCTATGGGTAAGACCTGAGCGAACCCTCGCCAGCCTTCCAGGGCGTCGTTTTCATCGGTGTAACGGAAAAGGACCATTCTCACCGGGGTAATCAACCCCTGGAGGGATTGGAAATTCAGGGACACCTCCGCCGGAAATAAGTCCCCGGAAATAGCCGCCTGGAGGTCGGTAACCGATTGAGCGGCCAGCGCATAGACCCGAAAATCTTTTCCGATTAATTCCTTGGGTGAAAGCCCTAAAACGCTTTCCACCTCAGGACTGCAACTGGTATACCGGCCCGATGCATCACATTCCCACGTCCAGCCGGGGGGTGGTTGGATGGCTTCCGTTGCGGGAATGATGGCAGCCTGATCGAGCGTTGAAAACAGGCGATCAAGCTGCTTCTTTACACGTTTCTTCGGCATACTGGTTGATCTCCTGGGCCAGGGCGCGATATTGGAGGGCAGCGCGGGTTTTCGGCGCATAATAAATGACAGGCAAGCCGACAATGGGGGCTTCCCTTAATTTCGTGTCGGTGTCGATGACGGTCTCCATGATGCCTGAGCCAAACGTCGAACGGAGCTGTTCCACCATGTCCCGGTGGGTGCGGTTGCGCCGGTCATTCATGGTGATTAAAATGCGGTACATCAAATGGCTGTTACCCTGGCTGCGCACTTTCCGGATTAAACTGATCATATTCCTCAAGGCATGAACCGAGAAAAACTCGGGTTGGGTAGGGATGATTAAAAGGTCTGCGGCCATCAGGGCATTCAGTGTCACAGCGCCCAAAAAGGGGGGGCAATCCATAATGACATACGAGTAAAACAGGCTGTTGCCCTTGCGCAGGGCATCCCGGAGGATGGTCTCATAATTACGGCGAAGGGGAAGAAACCGTTCAGCCAGGCTCATCTCCGCAGTCGACGGAATCAAATCCAGGCCGGGGATGCCTGTTTCACGGCTCACGCTGGCCGGGGTGGCCGATTCAAGTAAGACGTTGGATATCGACCGCCGCACCCGGTCTATTTCTGTGCCAATGGCAAGACTCAAATTATATTGAGCATCCAGATCGATCAGGAGTACCTCTTTGCCGCTTTCAACCAGAGCTGCTCCCAATGACATGCTGGTCGTGGTTTTAGCCACTCCACCTTTTTCATTGGCAACGGCAATTATACAAGCCATAGGCTACCTTCTATTATGAAAAAAACGGGAGCGCTTGCCAGGGTCTCCTTTTCATTATTCATCTTCATCGTCAGAGTCCTTCGAGTGATGTGGGTTGCGATCGGTGGATACGG
>JAJYIW010000120.1 GCA_021789855.1 Chloroflexota bacterium
CTCCTGGCTATCGCCCGGGCTATTTTAGCCGATCCGGACATCCTCATCCTGGACGAAGCAACCAGCAATGTGGACACGCGCACAGAGAAGAACCTGCAGGAGGCCTTGTTACACCTGATGAAGGGCCGCACCAGCTTCGTCATCGCCCACCGCCTCAGCACGATCCGCAATGCCGACCAGGTGCTGGTGATTCACCACGGTGAAATTATCGAACGCGGCACACACGAGGATCTCCTGAATCAAAAGGGATTCTATTACCGGCTCTATCTGAGCCAGTTCAAGGGCCACCCGTTGCCAGAAAACATGATGGGCGAAGAGGCTGTCTGAAAGTTTCGGGGCAAATCAATTGACAGGGCTTTTTCTTCTGGCTATAATATATAGAAATGGTTGGATAGCGATGGCTATTGTGACCATACCCGGGAGGAGTAAATCCAGGGAGATTGGCAGAGAAGGAGGTCGTTGGCTGAGAGCCTCCGCAATTAACCAGGATTGAAGTCGTCCGGTGATTTTGTCGAAGAAGGCACTCCGCAAAGGAAGTGCTGGTAGAACGACACGGGTGAGCCCGTTAGCGCGAAGCCGGGATGGTTGTCCTGGCAATGAGTGCGCCAGCCCGATGGGATGGCGAAGTGAGGTGGTACCGCGGAAGAGAGTCCTTCCGTCCTCATGGACGGGAGGACTTTGTGTTTTAAACGAGCCCGAAAAGCTGAATAGAACGACATTGTTTGAGAAAAAATTTGGAGTAAAAATGAGCTACCCAGAGTTACCGAAAGCCTACGATTTTAAAGCCACTGAACAGCGGTTGTATACCTGGTGGAAAGAAAAAGGCTACTTTAAACCCGTCAATGATCCCTCACAGCCGGGTTTTGATCCCACGAAAAAGCCGTTTGTGATTGCGATCCCACCGCCTAACGTGACCGGCGAACTGCACCTGGGCCACGCCATGTTTATCTCGATGGAAGATCTGATGATCCGCTACCATCGCATGAAGGGCGTCCCGACCCTGTGGGTGCCGGGCAGCGATCACGCTGGCATCGCTACCCAGCTCCAGGTTGAAAAACTCCTGGCCCAGGAAGGGATACGGCGGGAGCAGATCGGGCGCGAGGAATTTTTGCGCCGAACCTGGGCATGGAAAGAGAAGTATGGCGGAATCATCACCCGTCAGATCCGCCGGTTGGGCGCTTCGTGCGATTGGGATCGAGAGCGCTTTACCCTGGATCAGGGCCTGTCACGAGCCGTGCGCGAAGCCTTTGTGCGGCTGTACGAAAAAGGCCTGATTTACCGCGGCCCGCGCATGATTAACTGGTCGCCTGGCCTGCGCACCGCTGTGTCTGACCTGGAAGTGGAATATTCCGAGGAGCCCGGCCTGCTTTATTACTTTAAATATATGCTGGCCGATGGGTCGGGTGAGTATATCCCGGTGGCTACGACCCGCCCGGAGACCATCCTGGGAGATACTGCCGTCGCCGTTCACCCTGACGATCCGCGGTATCAGAAATTTATCGGCCAGAAAGTGATCGTGCCGGTGCTGGGTCGGGAGATTCCGGTGATCGCGGACGATTATGTCGATCGCGCCTTTGGCACCGGGGCATTGAAAATTACCCCGGCTCACGACCCGAATGACTATGCCATCGGCCAGCGCCACCGCCTGGGTTTCATCTCCATGCTGGATGAGTCTGCCCAGGTTAACCAGAACGGCGGGCCCTATGAAGGGTTGGACCGCTATGAGGCACGCAAACGGCTGTGGGCTGATATGGTTGCCCGGGGGCTGACCATCAAAGAAGAACCGTATACCCTTAACGTGCCCCGCTCGCAGCGTGGCGGTGAGATCGTCGAGCCGATGGTTTCTACGCAGTGGTTTGTCCACATCAAACCGCTGGCAGAAAAAGCCCTCGAGGCGGTGCGAGACGGGCGCATCACCATTGTGCCGGAACGGTTCACCAAAGTGTATTACAACTGGCTCGAAAATATCGAGGACTGGTGCATCAGTCGCCAGTTGTGGTGGGGGCACCGCATCCCGGTGTGGTACTGCGCCGATTGTGGCGAGATGACCGTTTCTCGCGAAGACCCCACTCAATGCTCCCATTGCGGTAGTCATAAACTCGAACAGGACCCGGATGTGCTGGATACCTGGTTCTCCTCGGGCTTGTGGCCGTTTTCCACGCTGGGCTGGCCGGACGATACGCCGGATTACCGCTATTTTTACCCGACCTCGGTGCTCGAGACAGGGTATGACATCCTGTTTTTCTGGGTGGCGCGGATGATCATGGATGGTCTGGAGTTTACCGGGCAGATTCCCTTCGACACCGTGTATCTGCACGGGCTGATCCGGGACGAACATGGCCAGAAGATGAGTAAGACTAAAGGGAACGTGATCGATCCTTTGATCGTGATGGATGAGCTGGGAACCGATGCGCTGCGTTTCACCCTGTTGGTGGGTTCCACGCCGGGCAACGACATGAATTTGAGTCTCAAAAAGGTGGAATCTAATCGCAACTTTGCCAATAAAATTTGGAACGCCGGGCGGTTTGTCATCCATGCGGTGGAACAGGCGCCAGAAAAACCGGACGGAAAGCCCGAGTGGACGCTGGCGGATTCATGGATCTGGGCGCGGATGCAGGCAGTCATCGCCGACGTCGAGCGCCTCTTCCAGGGCTACCAGTATGGCGAAGCCGGGCGGCAAATTTATGATTTCTTCTGGAGTGAGTTTGCGGATTGGTACGTCGAGATTGCCAAGCTCCAGCTGGCACAGGGCGGCGACCGGGCTTTCTACACGGCTTCTACCCTGGCGAGCATCCTGGATACCTGCTTACGCCTGCTTCACCCGTTCACCCCTTACGTTACGGAAGAATTGTGGGGGCATTTACGCGGGGCATGCCAGGGCAAATCGGCTGCCTTTACGCCGGCCGGGGGATGGCCTGAAGCTCTGATCATCGCTTCGTGGCCGGTGGCGCAAGAAAATGAAGGCTGGGAGGCTCAAAAAATGGCTGAGTTTAGCCTGGTCCAGGAAGTGATCCGTTCCATCCGCAACTTACGCTCGGAAAAGAAGGTGACCCCTGGGAAATTGCTCCCGGCGTTGATCGCGGGGGGGGAGATGGCTGATCTTTTCCGCCAGCAGAGCGGCGTGATTGCGTCGCTGGCCTACCTCGATCCCTCCCAATTGAAAGTCATTGCATCTGTGGATGCCAAACCCCAGGGACAGGCTTCTCTGGTGGTGGCGGGAGTGGAAATTTTCCTACCCCTGGCCGAGCTGGTGGACGCCGAAGCCGAACGCGCCCGGTTAACCAAAGAACTGGACAGTATTAACGGGCAAATCACCCGCCTGGCAAGCCTGTTGGAAAGCGGCTTTACAACAAAAGCGCCGCCGGCGGTGGTTGAGAAAGAACGACAACGCCTGTCGACTTACCAGGACACGGCTCGTAAATTAGAGGAACAAATCAAGAGCCTGTAGCTCAAAGATCGATAGCCCGATCTTTTTTCTTACTGGTTTTGCGCCTGATTTTGATATCTTCGGAGGCCCTGGCTTCGATCAGGCTGCGGTAGAGCTCGCTATATAGCCGGATGGTGTTGTCGAGAGAGTGAAGTTGCACCCGCGCCAGGCTGGCCTGCCCCATGGCTTCCCAGCCGGCGCGGTCGTCTAGCAACTGCTGCATACCCCTGGTAGCATCCTCTACGTCGTCCGCGTTGAACAGGTAGCCGTTCTCCCTGTGTTTCACCAGCTCGGGCAAAGCCCGGGCATTGGCGGCCAGGACCGGTTTGGCAGAGGCCATGGCTTCCAGGGTGGCGATACTTTGCAGCTCGGCTTTGCTGGGCATGGCAAAGATATCTGCGCTGTTGATCAGGGCCGGCTTATCTTCGGCCGGGATATAGCCGGTAAAGACCACCTGGTTTCCCAGGTTGAGGTGGCTGGCCATGTTGCGCAGGTAAGGCAGGTGCGCACCACGACCGGCAATGGCCAATTGAAAATCATCACGCCTGGCTTTTTGCACGGCGCGAAGCAGCACTTCCAGGCGTTTTTCGCCGTCTATCCGTCCAATGTAAAGGAAAAGCGCTCGCTCAGGGTCAAGCCCGTATTTACGGCGCATGGCAGCCCGATCAACCGTAGGATCAGGGAAGAATACGTGGGTGTCAATGCCGTTGGAAATGGCAGTGACCGGGATATGGATGGGCTGGCCGCGCAGGATCTGGGCTGCTGTTTCCGTTGGGGCAGTGGCTGCATCCAGCAGGTTATACAGATCCAGCATCAATTTCCATAACACATACCGTTTGACGGAAAGAGGAATGGGTAAAAATTGGATATAGGGGTAGAGGTTATCGGGCAGGAAATGGTTGGTGCCGAGCGAAGGCAGGCGCCTGCGCCGGGCAGCCCACACCACCAGGTGGCTGATGATGTAATGATCCTGGATATGAATGACATCCGGTTGAAATCGATCCAGTATCTGCCCAATTCCCAGGTGGGGCAGGGTGACAAACATCTCTGGGTGAAATCGAGTCCAGTTCATCCCCGCAAGTTTCTGGACCAATACCCCATTAATTTCCTGGGTATAAGTGGCCAGGCGCTCAGATGGGACGATGGCCATGACGTGATGCCCCGCCGCAGCCAGCCCTTCAGCCAGGCGAATAGTAAATGCTGCCTGGCCATTGGATCCAGGATAATAGGTTTCTCCTGCAATGACAATTCGCATGAACGCTGACCTTATTTAGTCTCAGAGATTAGATTGGGCCGGTGAGATACCAGCCACCGGTAAGCCAGGTAAGCAAATATAATAAATCCAACAACCGCCAGCACCTGTAGGCCAACTCGCATGGTCTGGATATACTTACCGAAGTAAAAACCCAACAACACCAGGCTGCCTGTCCACAGGCATTCGGCGCTAACCAAAACGCCGAACCAACGCTTCAAGGGGATACGCGCCAATCCCGTCGCGATTAATATCGGGATCATAAATCCCATGGTCAATTTAGCGATGAAAATGATTTTTAGAACGTTTTTATGCAGGGTCTGTTCAAGCTCGAGTAAGATATCGTCATTCAAACCCAGGCGCTTGCTCCAGCGGCGGAGCCACTCGATCTTGCCCAGGTATCCCAAGAGATACCAGCAGGCGTCGCCGGTCAGGTTCCCCACCGCGGCAAACACGAACACCATCAACGGGTGCATATAGCCCATGGAAGCGGCTATGGCGCCGATGATGGTTGCGGCCGGGCCTTCCACCATCACGATGGCGGAAAGCGCCAGGTACGCCCATAAGTCAAGCTGGTGGATTGGGGGAAGAAAAGTAGACATGTCGGCTAAGGGGAAGTCGCTCAGGTTGCTGACCCACAACATCGCCATCATTGTAAACTAATTGTAACCGATAATCAGGTGCTTGACAAACGAACAAATGTTCTACTATAATAGAGATATGCATCTCTGGGATTACTTGCTGGAGCATATTGGCTACCGGCGGGTTCGGCACGTGACTTTCCAGGCGGAACAAGCCTTAATGGAAACCCTTTCCAATATAGCTGTGCAGGAAAACCGCCCGCAGGAGCAGGTAGCGACCGATTTGCTCGTCCGGGCTATGGCGCAACGCCAGGCGGCGGAGCTCTACTGGAACGATTGGGAAAGCCTGTCGCCGCGTGAAAAGCAGGTTACGGCCCTGGTCTGCCTTAATTATACCAACCGACAGGTAGCAGCACGCCTGGGAATTGCCGAGGAGACGGTCAAGACCCACATGCGCCATTTGCTGTCCAAGTTTGGTCTGCGCAACCGTTCTGAGCTGCGGCAGGTGCTGGCGGATTGGGACTTTGATGCCTGGGAGCGACTCTGATGGGCTTTTTTTGGTTTTACATAAACAAAAAATGTGATACACTGTGACCAGTCTCCAGAAATGAGAAGGGGGTCATGCCTTTCTTATCGGTGGAGTTCTCAGGAGATGCGGGCAGCGGCATTGAAAGCAAGAGGTTGAAAACAGATACGGATGGTTGGCGGCACCTTGAGTCCTATCAGAGCAGTCGTATTCGATTTCGGAGGTGTTTTATATCGCCAGCCAGACATGAAAATGGCGCGCCGGTTGCAGGTGATGCTAGGCCTGCAAAATGATCCCCTGATTTCGGCCATGCTGGCTTCTCCTAATGATTCGCCGTTTGTGATGGATATTGTGCTGGGGAGGATCGAGGAGCAAGAATTTTGGGTGATGCTGGCCCGCCGGATAAAGGTGAATGCGGATGTGCTCAACAAGCTCCGCCACTCATTGATGTCACAAAAAAGGTTGAACAAGGAGCTGGCTGATTTTCTGGGGGGGCTGCGTCCGCGTTATAAGACGGCTATCTTGAGTAACGCCGGCACAGACGCCCGCCGGACCTTCACGGATATTTATGGGTTGCATCGCGTGGTGGATGAGATGATTATTTCAGCGGAAGAGCAGGTGGCTAAGCCGGATGATCGTATCTACCAGATCACCGCTGAGCGTTTGGGGATTGAGCCAGGTGAAATTGTTTTCCTGGACGATATGATAGAAAATGTGGATGCGGCGCGCCGCCTGGGTATCCGTGCGGTTCAATTTCAGAATAATGCCCAGGCCATTGCTGCCGTCCAGAATTACCTGCTCGGATCCTGATGCTTTTTTAGGGGCTTATGGCAAGCAAGCAGCCGCCTGGGTGTTATAGAACCTGGCGGCCCAGGCAGTCAAAGGCTTGCAGCTCGGTCGTGGCGCAGGGGCTGGTGGGGTAGTCCTCGCGCATGAGCGACCAGATCATCATGTCGTGGTAGCGCCCGTCATTGAGCAACGTTCGCCGGTTCAACGTGGCCTCATGGGTGTAGCCGAGCTTGCGGGGGACTGCGGCGCTGGCCAGGTTCTCAACTGCCATGTGGATTTCCACCCGGCGCATGCCGTCCACTTCGAAAGCTACCCGGCTTAATGCTGCGCTGGTCTCGGTAGCAAAACCCTGGTTAATGAAATCTGCGTGAATCCAATAACCTATTTCGCGCGCCTCCGGCCCGATGCGGGCATGCAGGCCAGTTCCTCCCAGGACGCGGGTTTCCTCAGGGTTGAAAATACCGTAGACAAAGTCTTCGCCGAGGTCAAAACGGGCTCGCCAGTGGCGCAGGCGGTCAATTTTAACCTGTAGTTCGGTCGGTTCGTCGGCCGCCCAGGGCATAAAGGGACGCAAATGTTCCAGGCTTTGATCAATCGAGGTTTTGAGCAGGGGTGCATCGGCTGGATTCCAACAGCGGATGACCAGGCGCGAGGTTACAATCCGATAAGCAGGGCCGGGAAAGCGATGAGGCATTGATCACCTTGATGTAGTTTGACCAGGGAAAGTTTCCAGGAAGGCTGCCACCTGGTTAGCGGTGGGTAAAGCAGGGATGACGCCTACCTGGGTGGCGGTGATGGCGCCAACGGCGTTGGCGTAACGCAATATTTCTTGCAGGTGGAGCGGGGATAAATGTTCCCGCCAGTGGTCGCCTTCCACCAGGCGGCTGAGCAGGCCGGCGATAAACGCATCGCCGCAGCCGGTGGCATCGACCGCCTGTACTTTAAAGGCCGGCGCCATGGCGTGGCCTTCCGCTGTGTAGAAATAGCTCCCCTGAGAGCCCAGGGTCACCACGACCACCTCCGGGCCCAAGGCGCAGATCGAACGGCAGGCAGGCTCCAATTCCAGGCTGCCAGTGAGTAGCTCCAACTCGACTTCATTGACCTTAAGCAGGTCGGCATTTGGCAGCATCGCCCGGATGTGTTTCAGCGCTTCGTCAGGGCTGTCCCACAAGTTAGGCCGGTAATTGACATCAAAGGAAACCAGAGCGCCGGCCGTATGAGCCAGGCGCACCGCCTGGTAGGTGGCCGAACGGATCGGGTCGCCGGTCAGGCTGAGCGATCCAAAATGGAATGCCCGCACCTGCTCAAAGAGAGCGGTTTCCAGCTCGTCCGGCCGGAGCATCAGGTCGGCGCCGGGGTTGCGGTAAAAGACGTATTCGGAGGTGTTTTCGTCCGGTTTGGCAATAAAGGCCAGCGTGGTCCGGGCGTTCCTATCAAAACGCACCCCGCGGGTATCCACGCCTTGTTCCTTCAAGACCTGGGCCAGGTAATGCCCGAAGGCGTCATCGCCCACCTTGCCGACAAAAGCGCTCGATTTTCCCAGGCGGGCGGCTGCCACCGCTGCATTGGCCGGCGCCCCGCCTGGCTTTGGCCTGAAAGCAGTCACATCCGCCAGCTTGCGCCCCAGCTCGGCTGGAAACATGTCCAGCAATATTTCACCCATGCAGATGATATCCATGCTCAGGGCTCTCCTTTACGCGAGAACTTTGACCAGGTGGTAATTTTTGCGGCCCTTACGCAGGACGATGAAGTCTCCCTCGATGGTCTGATCGATCGATACCATAGCCGAGGCGTCACTGACGCGGATATTGTTAAGATAAATGCCGCCCTCCGAGATGGCCCGCCTTCCTTCACCTTTAGAAGCCGCCAGGCCGCTGGCTACCAACAGATCCAACACGCTCAGCTCTCTCCCGGACAGGCTATCCCGCCTGACCTGGCTGGATGGGACATCCGCAAACACGTCGGCAATATCGGCGGAGGATAATCCCGTTATCTCCCCGCCAAACAATACTTTCGCAGCCTGTTCGGCGTGAGCCAGCTCGGTTTCTCCGTGGATCATGCCGGTCATCTGCTGCGCCAGCACGCGTTGCGCCGGCCGCTCTTCAGGCCGGTTTTTCATCTCGTTTTCGAGTGCCTGGATTTCTTCCTGGCTCAGCCAGGTAAAGAACTTCAGGTATGGCACCACATCTTTATCATCCGTGTTCAACCAGAACTGGTAGAACCGGTAAGGGGACGTGCGAGCGGCCGAGAGCCAGACTGATCCGGATTCTGTCTTGCCGAACTTGCTTCCATCTGCTTTGGTGATCAAGGGGTAGACCAGCCCATAGGCCGAATGACCTCGCACGCGCCGAATTAATTCCACCCCAGCCGTGATGTTGCCCCATTGATCGCTTCCGCCGGTTTGCAACTGGCACCCGGTGACGTCGTGCAAATGCAAGAAGTCATAAGATTGCAGCAGCATGTAGCTGAATTCGGTGAAAGAAATGCCATCCTCGCGCTCCAGGCGCATCTTAACCGATTCCTTGGCCAGCATGTAATTGATCGTGAAATGTTTACCGGTATCGCGCAGGAATTCGATCAGGTTGAGTGGCATCAGCCAATCCGCATTATTCATCACCCGGGCAGGGTTGATTTTCGTCTCAAAGTCGAGCAGGCGAGCCAACTGGACTTTAATCGCGTCTACGTTCGCTTCAATTTGCTCACGTGAGAGAAGCTGGCGCTCGGTGGCTTTACCGCTGGGATCGCCAATCATGCTGGTTCCACCGCCAGCCAGGGCAATGGGGTTGTGGCCAAAGCGCTGCAGCCGGGCGATGGCCAGTAGCGGCACCAGGTGCCCCACGTGCAGGCTGTCCGCGGTCGCATCGAATCCGTTGTACAGGGTGACCTTTTCATGACCCAGGACATCGCGGATGCCATCGACATAATCGTAAACCAGGCCGCGCCATTTCAGTTCATCAAAAGCATTGGTCATCATATTCTTCCTGATGGGTGGATGGAGTCGAAGACTTTGTGCAGTCCAATTATATCTAAAGATCGATCTTTTCGTATAAAATGGGAGATATGTTATATCTTGTCGCGACCCCCATCGGTAATATGGGCGATATCACGTTGCGAGCGATCGAAATCCTGCGCACTGTGGATTTAGTCGCCAGTGAAGACACCCGTAAAACAGGCTTATTGCTCAAGCATTTCGAGATAAAAAAGCCACAGGTATCTTTCCACGAGTACAACGAGCAGAAAGCCTT
>JAJYIW010000121.1 GCA_021789855.1 Chloroflexota bacterium
ATCGTGCTGAGGCGGTGGGCGATGACGAAGCTGGTACGGCCCTTCATCAGGTGTAACAAGGCCTCCTGCAGGTTCTTCTCTGTGCGCGTGTCCACATTGCTGGTCGCTTCGTCCAGGATGAGGATGTCCGGATCGGCTAAAATAGCCCGGGCGATAGCCAGGAGCTGGCGCTGGCCCTGGCTGAGATTGCTGCCGCGCTCTGCCAGGATGGTCTGGTAACCATGGGGCAGGCGATGAATGAAGAGATCGGCGTTGGCCAGTTTCGCCGCTGCCATCACTTCATCATCGGTGGCTTCCAGCCGGCCATAGCGGATATTTTCCAGCACAGTATCGGCAAACAGGAAATTATCCTGCAGCACCAGACCAATCTTCCGGCGTAAATCGTCTTTTTTGAAGCGGATCACATTGCGGCCATCCACCAGGATAGAGCCGCTGTCAATATCATAAAAACGGGTCAGCAGGTTCGCGATTGTCGTCTTGCCCGCACCAGTAGGCCCCACCAGGGCAATCATTTGCCCGGCCCTGGCGGCTAACGAAACATTTTTTAAGACCGGGGCTGCCGGGTTGTAGCTGAAGTTTACTCTCTCCAGGGCTACATCACCCGCGATGTGCTCCAACGGCTGGGCTGCATCTGCGTCCGCCTCGGGCGTCTCATCTACCAGCTCGAACACCCGCTCCGCCCCGGCCAGGGCAGATTGGATGGTGGTGAACAATGAGGCGATCTGGTTCAGTGGAAAGCTTAGCCGGCCAGCATAACTAACAAAAGCCGCTACCTCGCCCACCGTGGCCAGGCCCAGGACCGCCAGGTAGCCCCCCGTGCTGGCTACAATCGCCAGGCCAAGGTAGTTGATCATATTCATCAACGGCCCCATAAAGCTGGCGAAAATCCTCGCCACCACAGCCACTTTCCTCAGCCGCTGGTTGACCACCGAGAACTTACTGATGGCGGCATCTTCCTGGACAAAAGCCTTGACCGTATGGCCCCCTGTGATCGATTCCTCAATGATCCCGTTGAGGTCGCCCAACGCGTTTTGCGTCTCTCTGAAACCCCGGCGGGTGTAGCGGGCGATAAAGCGGGTCAGTACATAGGTCAGTGGCATCACGGTCAGGCTGACCAGGGCCAGCTTTGCATTCATCACAAACATGATGATGACCACCCCAACCAATCCAAAAATCGAAGAGATCAACTGGCTAAAGCTTGAAGCCAGAACATTATTGATGTTATCCACATCGTTGGTCAGCCGGCTCATTAACTCCCCATGCGCGCGCTGATCGAAAAAAGCCAGGGGTAACGTCTGCAGGCGCATAAAAAGGTCGTTACGGATGTTTCGAACGATCTTTTGCGCCACGCTCACTAACAGATAGTTTTGCCACCAGATCCCCGCAGCCGCCACCACGTAGGTGCCTATCATGAGGCCGATCAACCTTTCCAGGCCAGGCAGGTTACCCTTATTGATGTAGGTGTCAATAGCCATCCCCAGCAGGTAGGGGCCCATCAAGTCGACCGCGGCGCTCACCATCACCAGGAGGCCTATCCCCACCAACAGCCAGCCCTGCGCCCTCAAGTAACCGACCAGGCGTAGGAGCGTCCTCCGGGGGTTTTTCGATTTCTCTCCCCCTTGAAGCATACTCATTGGTCCACCCCTTCCAGGGCCGGGAAATATCGCCTGGGGTCTATTCTGATTTGAAGCGGTCTTAGCCTTCGACTGTTCACTCATGCGCCAAGACTCCTCTGCCGAGCTGCGATTCATAAATTTCCCGATAAATAGGGCTGGTTGCCATTAAGTCCTGGTGCGTCCCTTCGGCTTTGACCTGTCCGTCATCCAATACCAGGATCTTATCCGCGTTCAAGACGGTGCTGATGCGTTGAGCAATAATGAAACTGGTGTGGTTCTTCATGATCGGTTTCAATGCTTCCTGTATCTTTATTTCAGTCTCGACATCCACCGCGCTGGTGCTGTCATCGAGAATAAGAATGGTCGGTTTAATCAAGATGGCCCGGGCGATGGCCAGGCGTTGCTTTTGCCCGCCGGACAAATTAACCCCGCGTTGGCCCAGGATAGTGTTATATCCCTCGGGCATGGATTGGATAAAATCGTGCGCCTGCGCCACCTTGGCCGCGTTGATCACATCATCCATCGAAGCATCCGGCTGGCCATAGCGGATGTTATCCGCAATGGTTCCGCTGAATAACACCGTTTCCTGCAACGCTATCCCGATCGATCGTCTCAGCGTTTGTAGATCCAGATCACGCACGTCATAACCACCCACCTTGATACTCCCTGCATTGGCGTCATAAAAACGGGGGATGAGATGCACCAGGCTCGATTTTCCCGCGCCGGTCGTCCCCAAGATTGCAATGGTTTGGCCTGGCTCAGCCGTAAAATTGATTTCCTTTAAAACCGGGCTGCCGCCGTCGTGGTCATAACTGAAAGCAACCTTCTCAAAGATCACCTGCCCCTTCAAAGAGGCGGGCTGATAAGCCTCCAGTTTATCCTGAACAATGGGCTCGGTGTCCAGCACCTGTTGGATCCGCTGAGCCGAAGCCCTGGCCCGCGCCATCTGGATCACTAACTGGCTGACCATCATCAGGGAGAACAAGGTGGTAGAAAGGTAGTTGACAAACGCCACAATCTCGCCCACCGTCATCGTCCCCTGGATCACCCGGACGCCGCCAAACCACAAAGCACAGACAATTCCAAGGTTAATCGTGATCATCATGAAGGGTTGCATGATAATCACGGTGCGCCCGGCTCGAATGGTCTCGGCGGTTAACTGGTCGTTGGCTGAACCAAACCGGCGTATTTCGTGGACCGCGCGGACAAAAGCTTTGACCACCCTCATGCCGGCCAGGTTCTCCTGCATCACTTCGTTCAGGGCATCCAATTTTTGCTGGACGATAGTGAAGATGGGTGTGGCCCGGTTTATGATCCAAATCACCACCACCAGTTCGATCGGCATGAGCACCAGGGGAAGAAAAGCCAGTTTTGGGCTGGTGATGATCGACATCACCAGGCTTCCGATCAGCAGTAACGGCGCCCTCACCAGGATACGCAAAAGCTGGACAATGGCTTCCATCACCTGGGTCACGTCATTCGTCAGCCGCGTGATCAATTGGCCAGTATCCAGCACGTCCAGGTTGCCAAACGAAAAGCCTTGCACCTTGCGGAAAAGCGCTTCACGTAAATTCATGCCAAAGCCCTGGGAGGTCATTTCGGCGAACACACCATTGCTCATTCCGCCAAATGCGCCGATGATGGATGTCACGACCATCCAGATACCGGTGTGAATCACCAGTTGCAGGTTAAGTTTTGCAATGCCCTGATCGATGATCTGCTCGAGCAGCCTGGGCTGCATTAAGTTCATCACCACTTCCAGGGTCATTAAAATGGGGGCTAAAGCGATCCACAACCGGTAAGGTTTTATGAAATCCAATAAACGCGGCGATGTATTCGTGTTTTGTTGATTTAGCACGGGATTACCTGTTTAATTGCGACAATCATGATCATGATGGTCGAGCGCATTTTGCATATTGACCAACAGCCGGATTAAATAACTGCGAAAGATCTGCCTTTCCTCTTCAGTGAAATTTTGAAAGGCCTCGTTTTCCATCCGGGCGTGGATTAGCTCTATTTCTTTTTTGATATCGCGTCCTGCATCCGTAAGGTACACCCGGGATATCCGTTGATCTTTCGGGTCCAGCTTGCGCTGGACGAACCCGGCTTTCTCCATCCGCTGCAACATTTTTGTGACGGTTGCAGAGCTGTTCTTCATCTTCCTGGCCAGCTCCACCTGAGTGATCCCTTCTTTTTCCCACAAAATATCGATGACGATGGGCTGGCCGCGGTACAAGCCCAGACCTTCCAGGAGTTGAATCATCCTGGAATAATGCGTATGGCACACCTGGGCGATTAAAAAATCGAGCGTGTCATTCTCGTGATCGCGATCCATATAAGCTCCTGAATTGGTTTGCCAACATATTATTAGCTAACTAATTATATTCCATCCCCCGAGAGTCGTCAATGGCGCGTTTTCCTTATCAGTTTTGCAAGGTAGAAGACCAAAGCCAGTGGAAATATTGTAATCTCACCAGGCATTTGATAGAATGGGGATGACTAAATAGCACGGTTAAAAACAGATTTCCGATAATAGCAAACCCGGTGAAAACTGGGGACGCAAAGCTATGGGTCTAAAACCAACCAGGGGATGGTCATGATCGCCAGGTCGCCGAAGAATCGAAATGAAACACGGTTCCTTCCCGATTTAGAGGCCTGGTTAATCATATACCCAGGCCTTTTCTTTTTTTCGACGCTTCAATGCAACCATTTGTGGAGGAAAAATAACCATGAAAAAACAAATGCTCTACCGCGTGTTCATATCAACGGTGCTGGTCTTCGCACTGATTTCAAGCCTGTTACCCACGACCGGACAGGTGATGGCAGATGCCAGTGTCCAGGTTTCAGTGATCCTCCAGGGAAAAGGCGTGGATCAGGTAGCGCAAATCGTTGAAAGCCTGGGCGGTACGGTAACGTCCCGCCTGGACATCATCAATGGGGTCGGTGCTCTCATCCCCTCACAGGACATTAATACGCTCGAGTCCAGGCCCGATGTTCGCCTCACCCTCAATAACGCCGTGTATGAAATGTCCTCGGAGAACTCAGATGGTTGGAAAGATGCCGCCTCTTCAGCCGCGGCCTTATCCGGTTCAGGCCCGGCTCCAGCTACTAATTACTCCCAGGTCGTTGGCGCCAATCTCGCCTGGCAGCAAGGCGACCTGGGGCAAGGCGTGACTGTGGCGGTGGTGGACACGGGGCTGACCCTGTTCCCCAGCCTGATAAATGATGCGACCGGGAGCAGCGAGCGGATCGTGGGCTGGAAAGATTTCATCGACCATTCCCCGGTGCCCGTTGATCCGAACGGCCACGGCACCCACATCGCCGGCATCATCGCCAATAGCCAGATGGACTCCGATCATCAGTTTGCTGGAATCGCCCCTAACGTGCAATTGGTCAGTGTCCGGGTGCTGGATAAAAATGGCCAGGGAACCTACGAGGATGTTATCCAGGGGGTCGATTGGGTTGTGAAACATAAAGACCAATACCATATTCGCGTGATGAATCTGTCCCTCCAGGCTGCAGCCCAATCTCCCTATTGGGCCGATCCGCTGGATGAAGCGATCACGCAAGCCTGGGCTGACGGAATCACCGTGGTGGTGGCGGCCGGAAACAGCGGGCCGGCTCCGCTGTCGATCGGCGTCCCTGGAAACAACCCCTACGTGATCACCACCGGGGCCTTCACCGATAACTATACACCGACGAATTGGAGCGATGATTATATTGCTCCCTTCTCCTCAGCCGGGCCAACCCTGGATGGTTTTACCAAGCCTGATATCGTGGCCCCGGGAGCTCACATGGTCTCCCTGATGCTGCCGACCAGCTACCTGGCGAGCAATCAGAGAGCGCTTCCCGTCACCCAAACCTACTATTCAATGGCAGGCACCTCTCAAGCCGCCGCGGTCGTCTCTGGGATCGCCGCACTGGTCATCGCCCAACACCCTGATATCACCCCTGACCAGGTTAAATATCGCCTGATGGTGACAGCCATTCCATGGGTCGACACCGCGACCCAGCAGGCTGGATACAGCGTCTGGCAACAAGGCGCTGGCCGGGTCAACGCACCGGATGCTATTTTCAGCAATGCCGCCGGCTCAGCCAATACCGGCCTGAACATCGAAGCCGACCTGGCCGGCCAGACTCATTACGAAGGTTATTCGTATTACGACACCGCAACCGGCCAGTACAGGCTAAGGCCCCCTTACAACACCTTGAATGATGGTTATGGGGTATGGAGCGGCGGGTATGGCGTCTGGTCGGGCGGCTACGGCGTGTGGAGCGGTGGGTACGGCGTCTGGTCAGGCGGCTACGGCGTGTGGAGCGGCGGGTACGGCGTCTGGTCAGGTGGCTACGGCGTGTGGAGCGGCGGGTACGGCGTCTGGTCGGGTGGCACGATCTGGCCGGATAATGTGTTCACCAGCCCAACGAGCAAGGCAAATTTCATGGCTGGTAAGAGCCCTGATCCCCAAAACACTTCAACCAGCCTCCAATGGGTTAGCGAGCCTTAATCCGCGTTTGAATCTGGCTCAATTTCTTGAGGTCGGAATGAGCGCCTAATCGGGTAAAAATATCGCGGGACTCGTCGATCAATTGCTCAGTCTTGAGCCAATCGCCCTGTTCGCGAGCCAGGCCGGCCAGACAAACCAGGCTACGAGCATATTCAAACTGGTTGTCCGCCTGGCGAAAAGTATCCACACTGCAGGAAAGCAGGGAAGCTGCATCATCAAGCTTCCCTGCTTTTTGATTAATAGAGCCCAGTAGCCGATCAATCCGCCCAGCCTGTTCCGACGGTTTGCCATCCTCCTTTAACCCGGAGGATAACAGCAAATTTTGGGCTTCTTTTCCCCATTTCTCGGCCGATTCCAGGTCGCCTAACCCCAAACATGCCTGGCCGGCGTGCAGATAAACATCGATCAACGTATCTTTGGCGCCGATCTCCCTGAAATTAGCCAGGCTATTCAGGCTATAATCCAAGGCCGTTTGCCATTCTTCGATAGACAGGTAAAGCAAACTCAAATGAAGTTGTGCCAGTCCAATGGTATAGAGATGGCCGATCGATCGGGCCGTATCGAGGATATCTTCCAGGCGGTTTTTAGCTTCGTCAATATTGCCCCGGTCTAACTGCAACAGCCCCAGATTCGTGTTCAATTCCAGCATCCCTTCCACATCGCCCAGGCTCGTATGCAAGGTGTAACTGCGGTTGAAATACTTTAAAGCTCCATCCCAATCCCCCAATCTCCAATGGAGCAGGCCCAAATTATTATAAGATCGAGCTACTGCGACAATATCGCCGATCTTCTCTCGGATGTCCAGGCTCTTGTGGGTGAATTCACTGGACAGGTCAAGCTTTCCTTTCTGGAAGGCCACCCCACCCAACCGGTTATAAATGGACGCGACCACATCCAATTGAGAGCTCGACTGGGCGAGATTCAAGGCTTCATGCAAATCGGTTTCAGCCTGGTCCAGGTTTCCCCGGCGGAAATAAATCCAACCCATGTCGTTGAGGATCCTGGCCACTTCGATGACGGGTAAGCTATCCATTTGAGCGATGGCTTGCCTGGCCGCCATGAGTTTTGCCATCGTTTTATCGTACTCGCCCTGGCGCTCAAAAGTAGTCGCTATTTTCCGCATCAAGGCGCTTTTATCCAGCCAATGCGGTTTCTCAGTGTGAATCTGGCTGTCTTCATCGATGGCATCCAGGGCAATTTGATAATGATCGCGAGCCGACTGGTATTCGCCAATAGTCACCAGCACATCTCCCAGCCCAACATGGATCGCCTGAAGCTGATCGAGGGCGTATTTCACTCTTGGCAGTAAGCCTAAAGCCTGGACAAAATGCTGCCTGGCCTGTTCATTGGCATACCCTCTTGATGCTTTCTGGCCGGCCAGGATCAGGTAAATTAACGCCCGATCCAGCATCATACTGCGAGTGTAATGATTCGCCAGGATTTCAATCTGGCCTTCCAGGTGAATAGAGTATAAAATTTCGATGGCTTGCCCTACCCTGCCGTGCAGGTCGTGCCGATCCCGTTGGATCAGGGTGCTGTAGATTGCATCGGAAACCAACACATGCTTGAAAACGTACAGGGTTTCGCTATCATTCGATACAGGTTCAGGCTGGGGTTGAACAAATTCTTTTGCCACCAGGTCGGCCAGGGCTGCTTCAGTATCCTCCATTGAGACCGCTGGCAAAACGGCGTGGAGGACCTCTAAGGCAAACTGGTGGCCAATCACCGCCGCTGTTTGCAGAACCTGGCGGTTAAAAGGCGTCAGGCGGTCGAAGCGAGCCAGGATGAGATCCTGCAAGGTGTTGGGGACGCCCATTTCGTTGAGATCAGACTCTGTTGATAACACCCACCGGTCTGCCGACCGGACTATCACGCCATCATCAATGAGCATTCGCAATATTTCTTCAAGGTAAAAGGGATTCCCCTCTGCCCGTTGGATAATTTGTTCTTTTACCGCCTCTGGGATCGATTGAACACTTAATAGAGATTGGAATAGTTGCTTGCATTGATCGGGGGGAAGGGCCTGGAGCCGGATTGAGACGAAGCGGTCTGCCAGCCGTTGCCTGGCGCGTTCAACGATCTGAGACAAACGCCCACCGTCGTAAGGACGGGTAATGGCATAAATGACCAGGGGCGCCTGGCGAATGGTATCCAACAAGAAATAGGTCAGGTCGAGGGAGGTTTCATCGGCCCAATGGAGATCCTCAAGGATCAAGACCACCGGCTTTTGGCGGGTTAACCCAAACAACAAATCACGAACCGCCAGAAAAACCTGCTGGCGCAACTGGCTGGCATCGAGATAGCGAATGCGATCAGCAACTGCTTTGTCCGTCGATTTTAAGGAAAGCAGGTATTCCAGGTAGGGCATTGCTTCTCGCGCCGCCTCCCCCAGGATGGCCAGCATTTCATGTTCCAGCCTGCCTCGAATTTCTTCTTCCGATGCATTGGTGGGCAAACCAAGGAGATTCCTGACCACATCCTGGTAAATCCAAAAGGGGATCGCTTTGCGGTAGGTCAGGCTATGGCCTTCGATAACCTTCACTTTACCGCGATCGATCGATGTCTTTAACTCTTCGGTTAACCGGGATTTACCCAGGCCGGCCTCCCCCACCACCATGATCAGGCTGCCCTGGTGCTCGAAGACCAATCGTTCGATGGCATGGGATAACTGGCCGAACTCGTTTTCCCGGCCAATCAAGGGGGAATGCAGGCCATCCACTCCGCGCACTTTACCCGGCAGGAGTTTCGTCCCCACGAGCTGGTAACCCATCACAGGTCGGCTGACCCCTTTTAAGCCTAACGGCGGGAGCATTTGAAAATTAAATAATGCTTTGGTCTGGCGAAATACCGATTCGCTAACCAAAATGGTCTCCGGCCGGGCGCTCTCTTCCAGCCGCTTGGCCAGGTTGACCACATCACCAATCGCGGTGTAATTCATTAAGCCATTCGATCCCATCCCCCCTACGATGACCGAACCGGAGTTCAGGCCAATGTGAATCTGGAGGTCATACCCCAATTTCTCCCGGCTAGCCTGGCTCAACTGGCTCACATCTTCTTGCATATCCAGGGCAGCTCGAACGGCCCGTTCAGCATTGTTCTCATTCGAAATAGGCGCACCAAATATAGCCATCAAACCGTCCCCGGTCAGCTTATCCACCATCCCTTCGTAGCGATACACATCGTCGGCCAGGGTACGAATCAATTCCTCAATGAGGTGAAACAACACTTCGTTATCAATTTGTTCCGCCAGGTGAGTAAAACCGGTGAGATCGACAAACAAAATGGTGACATTCCGCCGTTTACCGGTAGCCTCCAGGCCGGCCTTCTGAAACCTTTCGAGCAGGTCAGCCCCCATCATGACACCCAATGGCTCAGTCGAGATGGAAGGCAACGCCTCGTCCCGACTGGCGAACGATATTTTTCTCACATCGCTCGTGCCAGAAGGAATCGCCAGGCCTTTCCTTGGCCTGGGCAAAGGAGTAGTGTCCTCCAGCTTCAATCCACAATTTCCGCAGAAATGCATTCCTGGAGGATTATTAAAATGACAGCGCGGGCAGATACTCACCATGGGTTTAGTCGATTATCTTTTCCATGCAATGCATTGTCAGGAAACAATCCCAAGGGCTCTTGGGGCCAGCAGGCTGGCAGTATTGACCTGATCAGGTTATGATCATGACTATGCAATATTCAGGCCATT
>JAJYIW010000122.1 GCA_021789855.1 Chloroflexota bacterium
GGGCAGCGAGAACCGGATGGCCGTTATTTCCAAGTATTTTCCTGGGGTCGGCTCGGCCGACCGGCTACCGGACGAAGAAGTCCCGACGGTTCGAAAGACGCTGGCGCAAATGCAGCAGGATGAATTGGTTCCCTTTTCGGCCGTGACCGGCGGGGCTCCATCGACGGATGCCACCACCGATGGCCTGTTGGTGGCGCACATCCGTTACCAGGGTTTTCAGGGAAATGTCAGCCCCTCGATTAAACCGGTTAGTGCAGACCCCATCGCGATGAGCACCTTGTTATCCCTGCCGCAGTTCAGCGGTTGGCGCACCAAGGGAGGGGTGACCGTCAGCGATGATTTAGGCAGCCGCGCTTTGCGCCTGTTTTACGATCCTTCAGGCAGGAGCTTTAACGCGCGCAATGCGGCCCTGAATGCATTTCTTGCCGGCAATGATGTGCTGTATGGCGATAATTTTGTTTCCAATGGCGACCCAGACAGCTATACCACCATAAAAAATACGCTGGCCTTTTTTGCGAGCAAATATCGCAGCGATCCCGTATTTCAACAGCAGGTAGATGCCTCCCTGATCCGCATCCTGGCGCTGAAATATCGCCTGTACCACAGCCCTTTCAGCCTCAAAAATGTGGTTCCTGCGGACACCGCCCTATCGAAATTGAATCTGGACGCTTCCAAACAGGTCGTGTCCGATGTCGCCAGCCAGGCGGTCACGGTGATCAGCCCGT
Organism: Chloroflexota bacterium; assembly: GCA_021789855.1. Lineage (GTDB taxonomy): Bacteria > Chloroflexota > Anaerolineae > Anaerolineales > Anaerolineaceae > JAJYIW01. The sequence goes on from JAJYIW010000122.1 coordinate 726, forward strand.
CTGCCAACGAAATTCATAATGTTTTACCCAAGCCGCCGGATATCCGCGACCGGATCGTTTTTCTGACGGACGTGCAAACCGGTAAGCAATGTAATCAGTGCCAGGATCAGACCACTTTAACGGTGGATGCCTTGCAGAATTCAGTGTTGAAATTTTATGGGCCTTCCCAATCGGGACAGGTGAATCCCGATCACCTTGTTTCCTATTCCCTGGCCGATGTGGAGAATTATCTCAATAAGGTCAAGGCACCAGCAGGGATCGACACCGACTTGCAAAATGCCACCTGGATCGTGGTATCTTTATTAAATCCTGATCCAACTAAACCAGAAACCCTGGGGTTTAAACAATTGATCTCCGACCGGCCTGATTTGCTGGCCAATAAAAAGGTAGTTGTGTTCGCATTTGGCGCGCCATACAACCTCGATGCGACCGACATTTCCAAAATCACGGCTTATTATGGGTTGTACAGTAAAGCGCCCCAGTTCATCGATGTCGCGGCGAAGGTCCTGTTTCAAGATATGGGAAATGTGGCGACTGGAGCGCTGCCCATCTCGGTGGCAGGGGTGGGCTACGATATTGCCACGGCTGTGACGGCTGACCCGAACCAGGTCATCCCTTTGGTTTTTGACACGCCAGAGAAAGGGACTCCCTCTCCTTCGCAAACGCCCCAACCGACGTTTACCCCCACTTACAAAATTGGGGATACCGTACCGCTAAAAGCCGGCCCTATTTATGATCAAAACCATAATATCGTGCCAGATCATACGATTGTCCAGTTTATTTTTCAAACAGGGGGAGAGACCGGGCCGACCCAGCAAGTTAATTCTGAGACCCAGGGCGGTATGGCGTATGCCAGTTACCGCATAGAAAAGCCGGGCTTACTGGTGATTAAGGCGATCAGCGATCAGGCGACCAAATCGAATGTGCTCAGCATTAATATTACGGACACGGGAAGCACCCTGGTTATCATTGTGCCAACCTCAATTCCATCGATGACCCCTGTGCCAACGCATACCCTGGCGCCGACCCTCACAGTCACCCCCACGGCTACAGCCGTGCCGCCCCCCGCCCGCCCCGGGCGCCCTGACATGGGGGAATGGCTTTTATCCATCTTAATCATTGCGGCTTCCGCCGGCCTGGCCTACGGATTAGGCAACTGGTTATGGAGCTCAATCCGCTGGGGAATTCGCTGGGGGGTATGCGCAATCCTTGGAGGGTTGGCTGGCTACCTGTACCTGGCGGCAGGCTTACCGGGTGGGAACGCCTGGGTGCAGCATTCAGGAACGGGTGGCATTGTCACTGCGACCCTCATCGGAGTGCTTGCTGGTTGGTCTATCGCCGTGATCTGGCGCTACAGCCCGGTGTTATGGCGCGAACGCCGTTTTTAAGCCAGAGTGGGAGCAGGGTCTCTAAAGGTCATTTAATCAAAGTAGCCACGAAGCTGACGATTAACAATCCGGCCGCCGCCCAAATCAAGAATTGATCCGGTGAAGATTTGAGAATTTCACGAAAGCCGGGCTTGCGGATCAACGGACGCGGCTGGATAATGATCGGGCGATCGCCCAGTAAAGCCTGGCGGAGAATTTCAATTGATTGTGGCCGTTCATCGGGGTGCAGGCTCATCGCCCAAAGCACAGCCCGCTCCACACGAGGTGAAATGGCCGGGTTGATTTCGCGCAGGGGCACCAGGCTTTCAGGATGGAGGAATCGCTCGCGCGCATCAAAGGGGGGGCGGTTGGTCAGCAAGTGATAGAGGGTTGAGCCAAAGGCGTAAATGTCGCTCCTCACATCGGTGTGACCGCTGTCTCCCCCGTACTGTTCAAGAGGGGTGTAAAGCGCAGTTCCCTGCCCCTGTAGGATGGTGATGGTCACTTCACCGGGTGCGAGAACTTTCACCAGCCCAAAATCCACCAGTTTCAATAACCCGTTGGGGGTCATTTTTAAATTGCTGGGCTTGATATCGCGATGCAGGATGGGCGGATCCTGGCTATGAAGATAGCTTAAGGCGTCGGCTAACTGGCTGGCCCAATTGAGCACATCATTTTCATTTAGAAATGACCCATTCTGGTGAGCCTCGGACATCAAGGTGCGCAAATCTTTTCCCGGAACGAAATCCATCACCAGGTAATCGCGTGCACCGATGGAAAAGAAATCGGACACCTTGGGTAAATTAGGGTGATCCAGCCTGGCTAACACGGTAGCTTCGCGTAGAAACTGTTCCCTGGCCTCTTTCTGCATTTCTGGGGAAAGGGTGCGATCTTGTTCGACTTCCTTTAAGGCGCACAGGCGGCCTTCCAGGCGCAGATCATCGGCCAGGTAAATACTACCCATGCCCCCCTGGCCGATGATCCGGCGAATCTTATACCTACCCCGAAGAACTTCCCCAGCTTTAAGCGGGATTAACATAGGCCTAACCCGAATTCACCTCCGGTTGATCACCGGATTGTTAATATTCGTTATAATGACACAAGATGAAAGGAAGTCGAAATATGACGGCGTTGTCTTTTGGCTTCTCTTCTGGTTATATCAAAGGGTCGGCATTATAATCGAATCATACGATTAAGTCGATCTTTGCGGTCACCTAAAACCTTAAAGATCGATTATATTATACCCTAAGCGACTGGATATAGAAATCCCGATGGATAGGAGCACAGCCATGGATCGCAACCCGACCGATTTGCCCATCTTGATCGCGCAGACCGGGCCGTTAAATGGGCAACGATGGACGATCAGCGAGACTTTAGTCATCGGTCGCGATGGATCCTGCGAAATTATCGTACAGGACCGCCAGGTATCCCGTTACCATGCGCGGATCATGCCCTCCGCAGAGGGAATTATCCTGGAAGACCTTGGCTCGAAAAATGGCACCTACGTTAATGGACAGCGGGTCACCGAATCGGTCATGATGCAGGATGGAGATCTGATCCAAATCGCACTGGCGCAACATTTTACATTTCTCAGCTCAGATGCGACCATGCCTTTAGATCTGGCTATTGCGAACCCTGATGAGCCAGCCTATCGCCTGGCCATGGATGACCGCTCGAGGCGGGTATGGGTCAATCGCCAGGAGCTGTTACCGCCGCTCTCCGTCCAACAATTTCGTTTATTGCAGGTACTTTATGAAAACCGCGACCAGGTCGTCTCACGCGAGGAGCTGGTAGAAGCGATATGGGGAGATGACCAGGGGGAGGGCGTATCTGAACAGGCGATCGATGCGTTAGTCCGTCGCTTACGCGATAGACTGGTTGCAATCGATTCCGAGCACAGCTACATCTTGACCGTCCGAGGGCATGGATTACGCCTGGACAATCCCCAGGAATCTCCCGAATAAAATACCAGGTTATTGCTCTGGCCAGGTTTATTGGCTCAGGTTGGTCTCCATGGTGAAGCGCATGGCCATCCGATAAGCAGCCTGGAGTTTATTCACCACTTCTGGCTCCTGATTCTGCGTCTGAGCCTGGGTGACCAATCCATTGAGCAACTGCATAAAATCAGGCGTGATTTCAGAACGGTGTTCTTCGAATAGCTTTCGCAGCTCTCCATCATTTTGAGCATCCAACATTTCTTCAATCAGGGCGACGCCCGCAGGGGGGGCGCTGAATTGCTGGATCACATTGATAATTTTCTCCAGCTTATCTTCCCTGGCTTTATCGCCATTCTTCTGCGCAGTATCGTATTCATCGTTGAGAATATCCACAAACAGGTTGGTCATCTTAGGCAGGCTCTGTTCAATCGCCTGATCCAGGTTGTCGGCTGCAAGCAGCGAGTCCAGCAGCGCTTTGGCTTCGTCAACCTGCTTCTTGACGGCTTGATCAATCTCCTGGGTCAGGTCGACGAGAGTTTCGCGTAAATCGCTCAGCTTCTGGCGCTCATCCCCTTTCGCACTCTCAATTTTTTGGCTGAGCATTTGGAAGAAGGTATAGTCCATACCCGAACGGGCCAAGCTAACCATCGTTGCCAGGCGAGTTTTGGTTGGCGCCTGAATAACGAGGTTGAGCAAGGCTTCGCGGGTCAGGCCTTTTTTCGCGGCAGCCTGAATTGCCTTAATGGCTTCTTCTTGCTCCTGAGCCTGGCTCTGGAGCGTACGGCCTACCGTGGTGATTGGCAGAAGCTTGTTAACCAGCTCAGCCAGGGATTGGGCGCCCTGTTCGTCTCCGCTGCCAACGGCTGCTTCCATCAGCCGGTTGGCGATGGTGAAGAAATCTTCATCGATGATGGCATCTTCTTGCCTGGCAATCGTCTCCAAGGCCTCATCCGAGGTAGTCGATAGCATCCGCTGAAGCAGGCTCACGCGCTGTTGTTGAGCCTGGATCATTTCTTTTGTCACCCCATCCTTTTCCAGGATACGTTCGATCAAGCCCTGCATGGTTAAGACCGTTTGCGGCCGGAAGAGATACGCTTTTCGTTTTTCATTGGGCAGGCGGTTGGTGACCTGGGTGATCAGGGGCCCAATCAGGCGTTCTTGTTCGTTGAGGGGAAGGCCTAATTCAGGAGGAAAGTAGGTAAGCAGTAATTCTTTGTCGGGATCATGGTAAACAATGGGCGTGCTCAGGTTTCCTTCGTACCCACAATTCTTGCATTGAATCAGGTTATAAGTACCCGAAAGGAGCAATTGCTTTGCCTTCGGATCGGTATTCATATCGAATAATTGGGTGACATCCACCAGGACCGGCTGGTGACAGCGTGGGCAGGTTGTTCGGGTTTGGGGCATTCCACACTCTCTCTCAAGCAAAATTAATCACGGAATTATACCATTGGGTATGGACAGAATGCCAATTTGGTAAGACGGGCCTGCCAGGCCCTGGGTCAATCCTGCGGCCTGGGGAGAGAAAAGCTAATTTTAGCCCCTTCTTTGATATTGGGCTCAACCCAGATCGAGCCCCCATGGGCTTCGATAATTGAGCGCGCCAGGTACAACCCCAGGCCGGTGCCTTTGGTGTGCCGGCTCATATCCGGCGAGCGGTAAAACCGGTCAAAAACGTGCGGGATATCGGCAATGGCGATACCAGGCCCTTGATCGCTGACGGAGACAATGATCTGGTCAGGGCGTTCCTGCGCGCTGATGCGTATCTCACCACCGGTAGCATATTTGATAGCGTTGGACACCAGGTTGGAGAGGACCTGCCTTAACCGGGTTTCATCCCCGAAAATCACGGGGAGGTTATCTGGCATATCGACGACGATCTGGTGACGACTGGTTTGGGTTTGGAAGCGTTCAGCCACGTGATGGGCAACGTCCACGAGGGAAACATCCGACCGGCGGAGCGTAAAACCCCCGGCCTGCAAGCGGGAAGCGTCGAGCATGTCTTCAATCAGGCCAGCCAGGTGATCGGATTCTTCCTCGATGATTTTAAGGCTATCTTTGACGATTTCCGAGTCCCAGGAGGCATCTTCCCGGCGCAACGTGCCGACATAGCCTTTAATTAAAGCGATGGGCGTTTTGAGCTCATGGCTGATAATGGAAATAAAGGTGCTTTTAAGCTCCTCGGCCTGCCTGAATCGGGTGATATCCCGGACGGTAGCAATGATGTTCAACAAGGTACCTTCCGGCGAGATCAAAGGGGCATACGTGATGCCGACCGGCAAAGGGGGTTGCTCCCCCCGCTGGAGATCGCCTTCCACATAAAGTTGGGCCAACCGGGTGAGCGGCCAACCGCCCGCCTCGGCTGTCTCAAGGGTCATCCCCTGCGGTTTACCGCTCCAGCGGATGATGTCATCGTGGGTCTGGTTTTGAATCCTGGATGGCTTCAGGCCGATCATCCTTCCAAAGGCCGGGTTCGCCCGTTCAATTTTATGATCCGGGCCAAGGATTAAAATGCCGTCCCCGGCTGAATCGAGCAGTGCGTCGGCGCGTTGTTTTTCCTGGCTGAGCTGTGTATAGAGCTGGGCATTGCGCACGGCAACCGCGGCCTGGTCAGCAAAAGTACTCAATACAATCCGGTCGTTGGCGGAGAATCCCCCGGTGTAATTGCGGAAGATATAAATCAGGCCAATCACATGCTGGCGATCGATCAGAGGTAATCCGACACCGGTCAGAAACCCCAGGCTGGCGGTGTAGGTCAATTGTTCGAACAAACGGCTTATTTCGGGGACCTCAAACTTGGCCGGGTCCTCATTGTAAGGAATTTGCGCCAGCCAGGGTTCGATCAATTTCAAGAAGGCGGGCTGGATATCGTGCGAGACAGCAATACGCCAGGCGCCCGATTTATCCCGCAAAGCGATCAATCCGCCTTGCCCGGCCAACAATTCAATTGAGATGACCAGGATGCGGTCCAGCAGCTTATCCAGGTCCAATTCCTGGTTAAGGGCTCGGGTGATTTCAAGCAGGTAATCTCTCTGCCGGACTCGAAAATCAGGTAGCATCATCGATAAACTGCCAGGCCTTCCATGACGGCGATGGCCTCATCAAAAATTTCAAGCCCCTCGTCAATTTCTGCGCGAGTTGTGCATAAGGGAGGGGATATCCGGATCGTACTCTTGCCACAACCGAGGGTGAGTAAACCCCTCTCGAAGGCTCGGTCGACAATCTCATCCCTGAGGTGGACGGCCGGCTCTTTGGTTTGGCGATCCTGGACAAATTCAACTCCAATCATCATGCCAATCCCACGCACCTGCCCAATGATCGGATGGCGGAGCATAATTTCTTTCAGCACGTCCAGGGTATAATTGCCAACCTCCGCCGCGTTTTTGAGATATTGCTGTTCGATCAGATCCAGGGTTGCCAGGGAAGCCGCGCAGGCGATGGGGTTACCCCCAAAGGTATTTCCATGCGAGCCTTTAGGCCAGGTCATGATTTTCTTCTTCGCCATCATGACGCCTAACGGAATGCCGGAGGCGATGCCCTTGGCAGCGGTCACAATATCGGGCTCTACGCCGAAATTCTCAATAGACCACCATTGGCCCGTCCTGCCCATACCGGCCTGGACTTCATCCGCAATGAGGAGAATATCGTAACGATCGCACAGCCGGCGCAAGGCAGGGAGAAAACCAGGCGGAGGGACAATGTAGCCGCCTTCTCCCTGGATCGGCTCGACCAGGATGCCGGCGATATCATCGGGGGGCAGGATATGCCCCATAATTTCTTCTTCAATATACCGGACCACGGTTTCTCCGTAATCCTCGCCGGGAAGGGATTGTAATATTGGGTGGTATGGATCGGGGAAGGGCGCATGAACCACGGCACCCATCAAGGGGTAGAAACCCCGGTGGTACATGGCTTTGCTGGCGGTAAAAGAGATCGAGCCCATGGTGCGCCCATGAAAGCCGCCGGTGAAGCCGATAAACTGGGAGCGCCCGGTATAATAACGCGCCAGCTTAATGGCGGCCTCAACGCTCTCGGTTCCCGAGTTGGTCATGAAGGATACGGCTGGTTCATCAAAAGGAGCGATCTGGTTGAGTTTTTCCCCCAATTCAACCCATTTAACATGATAAAAATCTGAAGAGATATGTAAAAATTTCTCGGCTTGATCTTGAATGGCTTTAACGACTTGAGGGTGGCTGTGCCCGGTTGAGGCTACCCCAATACCGGCTGAAAAATCCAGGAAACGATTGCCATCCACATCCCAGACTTCAGTCCCTCGCCCATGATCCATCACAAACGGATAGCTTCGGGGGTAGGAAGGAGAGATGACTGCCTGGTCACGCTCAACGATGGCCCTGGCCCTTGGCCCGGGTAACTTTAACGGTTCCATGACAACCTCCTCTTGGTAAAATTTGGTTGATTGGGGCGCCGCGGAAAACCAATTGAACCCTGGAAGTATCTAAAGCGCCCTTTATTTGGTTATTAAAGAGGGTGACACTGCCCTTTATACTCGGTCAGCCTATTGGAATAACTACAGCTCTTGCGCTAAAGCCAGCGCTCCCAGCAACCCCGCGTCATCGCCCAGGGCCGCACTGGTGATGATCAATTTCTCCATATAAACAGGAGTCATGATACTCTCACGCATGGTGGCCTTGACCGGGTCAAGCAGCAGCGGCCCGATCCTGGAGACGCCCCCGCCCAGGATGATAATGGACGGGTTAAAGATGTGCAGGTAATTGGCCAATCCATAACCAATGTAGGTGCCAGCCCGTTGGATCGCTTCGATAGCAAGGGCGTCACCTTTTTCTGCCGCCAGGCTGACATCACGCGCCGAGGGGGGCGGGGCCATGGGAATGATCGAGGGGACGCCTTTTTGTAATTGCTCCAGGACATACCGGGCAATGGCGGTTCCCGATCCGTAGGCTTCGAGGTGGCCCCGCTTGCCACAACCACAAATCGGGCCGCCGGGGGTAATAATCACATGACCCAATTCGGTCGCCAGGCCATTTTCGCCCAGCACCAGGCGATCTTCGCTGATGACGCCGCCGCCAATCCCCGTGCTGATGGTCATATAAAGCAGGTTATGGTGCCCGTGGCCGGCGCCGAACTTCCATTCGCCCACGGCCGCCAGGTTGGCGTCATTCCCCAGGATCACGGGCAGGCCAAAATGATCCTGGATGATCTTTTGAAGGGGAAAGTTGACCCAACCGGGGATGTTCGGGGCCGAAAAAACGAACCCTGTCTTCGGGTTGAGCGGGCCAGGAGCTGCCATGGAAATGGCCTTGACGCGCTCATCGGTTGGCCAGACGCTGGAAATTAACTTGATCAGGCGATCAACCGTGTTTTCCCCTTCGCTCCGGGTAGGAATTTTGGCTTGCTGCAGGGGAACAATCCCCTTTTCAGGGAATACGGCAACCCTTAATTGGGTGCCACCAATGTCCACAGCGATATTTACGGTCATGGGTGAATTATAGCATAATTCAAATCCGGGTTGATAAAGGCTCTCCAGTATTAAATCAGGATAAGCCTTAAAGCTTTAGTTTCCGCTAAGTGGTTCTGAAAAAAAAAGAGGTAATGGGCTCAAAACGTGATAATCTTGAATTTGACAAAACCAGATTTCACAGGAACCCATTACCATGAGCAATCATACCATAAGCGTCT
>JAJYIW010000123.1 GCA_021789855.1 Chloroflexota bacterium
CCCAACTTTGAAAACCAGTAAATCAAAACATTAAACGCGGGCTTTCCATGCACCGAGGCCGATTTATCCTCCAGCGCAACCGGGGGATAGAAATCACGGGAAATAAAGCCCGAAATCCAATTCCTCGGGCTGACCGAGGCCATAAAGGCATTGTAGATGTCTACCTGGCTTTGCAGGTCAAGGGTCACGGAGGGGATATCCGGGTTAGGGCGGTCGAGCGCGCTCACCGAGAGGCATTTACCTTGAGGCGAGGGCAGGCAGCCGCTGGCGCTGCCGTTCGCCGATGGGTACCGGATACCCAGGATCAACGGTTTTTGCACACGGTTATAGAAAGGCAATAAATCCTGATCAAGGCTGGACGATAAGGCAGCCTGCAAGTCTTGCTCGGAGGGCTGGTTCTTCTCCGAGAGAGCCGCACCATACAACACATACACCTGGTCAACCGCATCCAGGAAGGGAGGGGCTTGCTTGACTCCATCCGGGAAGGTGATCGCCCAGATCAGTTTTCCCGGGTAGCGGGCGCGCACCTGGGCGATTAATCCTCGCCAACGCGACTCGACGTCGCCTGGAACACCTGAAGGCGAGCCATCGAATAACCTGGCGGAGGGCAAAGCCGGGGTCACCCAATCGCCGCCGATCACCAGGGCATCCGCTTTGGTTTTAGCCGCCAGGTCGGCATAATTCAGGATAAAATTCTGATAGCGATTAAACCAGGCTTCCCACCAGGCCAGGTCGCGCGTGGAGGACTGCCACCAGGATGCCATATCTTGTGGGAAATGCGCCTGGGGGAACAAAGCTGTTTTCAGCCCGACTGCCTTAGCCTGGCCAGCCGTTTCAACCAGGTCCGACCACAAGGCATCCTGGCCCGGCACCAGCTCAAGCACGGGCGGATTCTGGCTGATGAACGTCCAGGTGGGGGACAGGATGACCCAATTCGACCCTGAATTGTGGAGGTCCTGGAGCACATGCAAGTACTTCGGCTGCCAGGAAGGATCGTAGGCTGGTTGAAATTCGACGCCAGCCATGAAGGCATTTGTACGGGGGGTAATCGTTGCCGCCGCCACAATCGTGGATTGGGACGTTGGCTGCCAATCATACCAGGCTTTCACCTGGTCATTGAATACCTGCGGGATGCTCCCAGGCTTGACTGGCCAGCCTTTGGCGTTCGCGCCGGCGGTGGCAACGTCATCCGCGCTGCCGCATTGTTCATTCCGGCAGTAACGGTAGCTGAAGCTATTGATCTGATCCATGGGGCTGAACAAAATATACATCCACTTGTTATTCCCCAGCGACCACATCGGGATAGGCTCCATCCAGCTATATGGGTTGAATTGGATCGAGACATCGTCCGTCGCCGGCGTATTGTCCGGCACCTGGACGGTAAACGTGACCGGCGCCGGCGAGCCCGACTTCCAGGTCGCCACCGTATCCTCCAGGGTGATATCCTTGTCTGGGACAATCAACTGCCTGAGGTTAAACCGGCCATCCTGGGTATGCTCCGCGTTCCAAAAACCATCGCCCAGGGTGTATTTGTATTCGAGGTCGGCCCCCACGGGCAGCGATAGGGTCAGGCTCAATTTTCCCTGGGCGCCTGGCGCCATCACCGGCATACGCGTGGCGATATCGCTGACCCCGCCATCCAGGCTGGCAAAGGTATTTCCGAACTGGGACAGGTTGCCCGCGATGCGCACCGGCACATTGAGCGCTTCCTGGGGAATGGTCAGGTCAAACGTGACTTTGACCTGCGGCGCGGCGACCATGGTCATATTCGCCGGGGTGGTGGCGTTTGCCGCCACCACAGCGCCCTGCTGGTTGGTGCGGTAGGCGCCATTCAGGGCATAGACGGCCAGGTGGTGTTGGCCAGGCGCCAGTCCTTCAATGTAATAAGAGCCATCTGATGTGGTGAGAGTCTGGATTCCCCCGGCCTCCACCAGGATATTGGGGAGAGCGGCCTTGGTATTGGCATCGGTGACCTGGCCGACGATCCGGCCGAGCGGCCCGCTGTAGGGGTGATCGCTCCAGGCGCTGACGATATCGCTGACCGTTCCAGGGCCATTCACTGCGACAAGCCGGTAACGGACTGGCTGTCCTGTCGCGGTATATTCGGCTACCGGGGTGGCTTGTCCACGTGAATAACGGTATTTAATCACCGAGCCCAGGGTAAAGGGCAAATCGATAGTGAAATTCTGGTTATCAATCGCTGTCATCCGGTAGCGAGTGGGGTTCAACGCCAGGCCGGTCACTTCGTCAAGGATGTCCAGAGAAACCACCGAACTGCCCGCCATTTCAGGCACCTTGACTTGAAACGTGATCACCGCTTTGGCGATGGGCTGAAGGGTTGGAGAGGAGGCCGCCTGGGTGAGCGCGGGTGTGAGGGTTGGGGTAGCCAGGGAATGGCTCAGGTTACAACCGGTAATGACCAGCGCCAGGAAAACGGTTAATAGACCCCTGATCCGGCGGGATAATATGCGATTAATGATGCGATGGTTCATCCCCACCTCTTTTTACCGACTTTATAGAAAGGATGATTGGTTACTTCGTCGTATGCACAAACAATTGCTGGATTTCATTTTGCCTGGCGGCCAGGCTGCCTAAAACACCATTAACAAAGCGCGGCGTGCTATCCGATCCATACAGTTTTGCCAGCTCTACCGCTTCATTAATCGCCACTTTGACGGGGGTGCTGCCTTCAACGGCAAACTCCCATAAGGCGATGCGCAGAATGTTGCGATCGACCACCGCCACCTGGTCGAGCGGCCATTCGGGCGCGTGCTGAGCGATGCAATTGTCCAGCGCTTCTACCTGGGATAATACGCCGAATAAGATCTGGCGGCTGAATTCAGCCAGCTCGACATCCATCGGCGTGTCTTCTAACCGTTCCTGCAATACAACGGCAGGCGGGTGATGGGCCATATCTACTTCGTAAAGAACCTGCAAGGCGATACTTCGTGCCTTGGTGCGTAATTTCATGGATTTCAGGCTTCTGCGGTTGGCTGGTAATCGATATCTTCGATATGAATGTTGACCCGCCCCACGTCCATGCCCACCATCTCCGAAATAGCCCTGGAGACCTGGTATTGGATTGAGCGGCTGACATCCCGAACATTGACCTCGTTTTTCAAAATCACGTAGAGGTCAGCGTAAACGGTGTTATCCTCCACCATGATACGCACTCCTTCATTGGCGCCTTTGGTGAACAGGCTGTCTACACCCCCTGGGATGGAACTTAATCGGCTGACCCCCGGAACGCTCAAGGCGGTAAGCCTCACAATCGTCAGGAGGACGTCGGGCGCAATGGTTATTTTTCCTTCTGTGGGAGTTTGTTCAGTCATCATTCACCTATTATAACCGAATTTTAATCCTTACTGGTAAGGTAGGCGCGTGCTGAGCCAGACCACCATCAGGCTGACGTCATCCTGAGAGGCCTCAATTTCTGCATACCGGGTGGTAAACGCCGTATACAGCTTCTCGAAATCCTCACCTTCCGGCCAGGTAGGAATAAAACCCGGCAGTTTTGAGCGATCTGCTTCAACCGGCAGCAGCTCCCAATGACGCTCAACCAGAAAATCATACACTTTTTGGCGAAGATCAGCATTGTGGTCTGCCCACTGTTGCAGCACAAAGGTGGCCACCTCGGGGCTTTTTTCGAAGGCGGTCGTGAATGATTTTATCTTTAGACCCAGGGGAGCCTGCACGCTATTGCGGAAGCCAGGGATGCTGGCCCATTGCTTGGTTAAGCTGTCAAACCGGCGCTGAACCGCTTTCGAAGCCTGAGGAATGGTCATTAAAGCCGTTTTAACCACCTCAGAGCGAAAATCGTTGCGCATAAAAAGATTTATGGCATTGAAAGGAAGAAATTGGGCCTGTTCGGTGCTCATCATAACCTGTTGAAAAAGAAATTGGCTGACCAAAGCCTCTTTATTCTACAATGAAAAACCCCGGTCGACGAGTGGATCCGGGGCTGTATTTTTAAGGGTATCCCAATTACAAGATGAGGACCTTAATAATCATCGTCATCTTCGTCTACCCAATTGTCTTCTTCGTCTTCCTCCTCATCGGTTTCATCCCATTCTTCCAATTCGTCTTCTTCCTCTTCAAAAGTATCCTCGGCGCTCGATTCAGAAGTGGGGGAGAAGGTCATGCAGCCCGCATCAGGGTCAACCTCAACGGCTGCGGCGCTGCAATAACCATCATCCAAAAATACACAATCGATGTAATGACAACGAATTCGGGGCATTTTTTATCCTCCTCAAAAATTTGAATTTATTGTCTAACCGGTACCGACCGGATGATTGCCATTATTAAAAGTATCGTTATCAGTGTAGCAGAGGCCACACAGTAAGGGCAAATCGCTTTGATGACCGCTAATTCAAGATAGGTCAGGTAAATTGAATAGATAAAGCCGATCAGGCATAATCCCAGTACGAGCAGGGGGCTGTTTTCGCGAAAAAAGTCCAGCTTATCCTCAAAGAATAACAACAGAAGGATAGCCAGGTATGATAGGGCGCCGATCAAAGCGATGGGAATGCCGTTCCACGTCGAATAGACGCTCTGGCTGACCGTATTGCAATTACCCAGGCCGACGATGCAGGCGACCGGGCGATCGGTTAATTTGACCCAGGTGAGGTAACTGGCATCGATCAGCCCCAGGATAGCCAGTCCAAAGGATATCCAGCGCAAGGTTGGATTTTTAAGGTGTGTGGTTTCAGTCATAACATCCATGCTTTTAACTTGACTCCAGCAGGGAGCGATTTTACCTCAGACGGCACGATCAGTAAAGCGTTTGCCTGCACGACAGAGAGCAAATTTCCCGATCCCTGGTGCCCGGTTAACCGGGCATGGTAGACCCCATCGATTTCGGCCAGGCTGGCGCGAAGGTAACTTTCCCGGCCATCGGACTCGACCGGCTCATCGAGGACCGCACTGACGGTCAAGCGGTTGAGCTGAGGCAGGCCTTGCAAGCGGGCCAGCACCGGCCGGACAAAAACCTGAAAACCCACAAAAGCCGATACCGGGTTACCCGGCAGGGTCAGGATTGGGATGCCCTGGTAATGGCCGAAAGCGACTGGCTTGCCAGGGCGCATGGCCACCTGCCAGAAGTCAATCTCGCCGTGCGCCTGGATGACCGAACGGGCATAATCCAGCGAGCCGACGCTGGCGCCAGCCGAGGTGATTATCAGGTTCACCCCGGAGGCCACGCCGCGGTTTAGGCGCTCTTCGATATCCTTGCTGTCATCGCGGGCAATTCCCAGGGGAATCACCTCGACGCCGGCCTTTTGCAGCAACGCGGTGAGCATGGGAGTATTGGCATCGTGAATTTTCCCCGGTGCGAGGGAATGGGCAGCCGGTAGGAGCTCATCCCCTGAAGAGAGCAAGGCCACCCTGGGCTGGTTGATTACGGCCACCTGCGGGAGGCCTAACATGGCCAGCAGGCCAATATCTTCAGGTCGTAAGAGGCGCCCGGCAGATAAGACGATCTGCCCGGCATGAAAATCCTGGCCGTGCGGGCGGACATTTTCCCCCGCTTTAACTGGCTGCAACACCGCGATCGAGGACGGCAAAGGGATGTCGGCGCCCCGGGGTTGATCGGTTGATTCGACCGGGACGACCGCATCGGCGCCTGGGGGGAGGGGGGCGCCTGTCATAATGCGCATAGTTTTCTCAGGCCCCAGGTGCAGGCTCGCCGGGGGAGCACCGGCGGGTATATCCCCAATCACCTGGAGGATTACCGGCTGTCCAGATGAAGCAGCCTGCACATCGCGGGCGATGACGGCAAATCCATCCATGCTGGAATTGTCAAACAAGGGAAAATCAAAAGGCGAAACCACGGGCCCCGCCAGCACCCGATCAAGGGCCTGCTCCAGGCTAACTATGCTTTGTCCTACCGGTTGAAATTGGGCTACCAGGCGCTCGCGCGCCTCGTTGACAGAAATCATGATCATTACCCCTTACCTAACCAGGCCGTGTCCGGTGAGCTTCCATCACATTGGGAAGATTTTCAATTCTAGTTAAGACCCGGCTGAGCTGGGAAATATCGCCAATTTCCAGGCCCATGTTGATTAACGCCAGGTTATGATTCACTTTCACGTCGACATTTTGCAAATTGATGCCTTCATTGTTCAACACGTTCGAAATATCGACCATCAACCCTTGCCGGTCGTAAGCTTTAATTTCCACCATAATTGGATAAGTTTTTTGAGGTTCGCCCCAGGATACTTTTACCACCCGCTCATGATCTTTCAGCCGGAGTATGTTTGGACAATCCTGGCGGTGAATGGTGGCTCCACGCCCGCGGGTGATGTAGCCCACGATTTCATCCCCTGGCACAGGGTTGCAGCACCGGGCAAAGTTGGTTAAGAGGCCTTTGACTCCCAAAACGACGACCGTATTGGAGGACGGCTTGGTTTCGGACACCGGCCGGGTGTTGAACAAAGAATCCAGCTTATCCTTATCGACCTCGGAAAGCTTGTTGATGATCCGGCCGGTTGCAATATCGCCGCAGCCTAACGCCACATACAGGTCATCCAGCGTGCGATAATCCAGCTCGCGCAAGAGCTGATCCATATTCACATCGGGTAAGCCTAACCGCCGGAATTCTCGATCGAGGATGAGCTTACCCTGGGTTAGATTCTGCTCGTAGTTCTGGCGTTTAAACCATTGCTTGATCTTGGAACGGGCGCGCTGGGTCTTCACCAGGCCCAGGTTGGGATTCAGCCAATCGCGGCTGGGCCCGCCTTGCTTGGCGGTCAAGATTTCCACCTGGTCGCCGGTCTTAAGCGCGTAATCCAGGGTGACCAGCTTGCCGTTCACCTTGGCGCCCCGGCAACGGTGGCCAATTTCAGTGTGGACGTGATAAGCAAAATCGATGGGCGTGGAGCCAGACGGCAGGTCGATAATATCCCCGCGAGGGGTAAACACGTACACGCGATCCTGGAAGACGTCAGTCTTCATCCCATCGACGAATTCCTGCGCATCATCCACATCCTGGCGCCAATCCATCAGGCGGCGCAGCCAGTTGACGCGCTGCTCATAATCCACATCCCGGGGCGTGCCTTCCTTGTAACGCCAGTGCGCGGCAATGCCATATTCCGCATTCTGATCCATCTCATGGGTACGGATTTGTACCTCAAGAGGCTTGCCGTCATCATAAATGACCGCCGTGTGCAGGGAGCGGTAGAAGTTATCCTTTGGAGCCGCGATGTAATCGTCAAATTCATGGGGAATAGGGCGCCAGTGGGTGTGGATCACGCCCAGGGCCGCGTAGCACGACGGGATGTCCGGGACGATCATCCGCACGCCGCGCAGATCGCGCACCATTTCGAACGCTTTCCCCTTGGTCACCATCTTCCGGTAAATTGAGAAGATATGCTTGGGCCGCCCCGTTATTTCGACTTTGATGCTGTTCTGGGCCATCAATCCCGACAACCTCGCGACAATCTCCTGCACCTGCCGCTCCCGGTCGGCGCGCCGCTCGGCCAGGTTCTCAGCAATTTCCTTGAATTTGTCTGGGTTCACGTAGCGGAAAGCCAGGTCTTCCAGCTCCCACTTAATTTGCCAGATACCCAGGCGGTTCGCCAGGGGAGCGAAGATATCGAGCGTCTCCTGGGCGATCCGTCGGCGTTTTGCTTCGGGCATGTAGCCCAGGGTGCGCATATTGTGAAGGCGGTCTGCCAGCTTGATCAGCACCACCCGCACGTCCTCACCCATGGCCATGAAGGTTTTCCGCAGGGTTTCAGAAGCCAGGTCGCGCCGACGGCTTTTAACCGAAGTCACTTCCTCCGCCAGGCCGGGCTCGGGCCGGCCATGACCATCCGGGCGGGGGCCAAAGGTTTCTTCGGCCTCATTCTCCAGCTCCAAGGACGTGCCTTCATCTTTTGACACCTGGGGAAGGTTAGACAGCTTGGTCACCCCATCGACCAGCTTTGCCACCTCGTCACCGAATTCTCGGCGGACATCGGTGAGGGTCACGCTGGTGTCTTCCACCGTGTCATGGAGCAGGCCGGCAATCACCAGCACGGGGGGAACCCGCAGTTCGGCCAGGATGGCCGCCACCGCCAGGCAATGGGTGATATAAGGTTCGCCTGATACCCGCTTTTGGCCGCGGTGAGCCTGTTCAGCGAAGCGATATGCGCGTAAGATGAGCTCCCGATCCACCAGGGAATAAGTATCTGGTAAACTTTCGAGCAAATTCTCTATTTTCATATCGCTTGGCTATGCGAGTTAATCTATCCAGGATCCATGTCATACACCACAATTCAAATGGTTATACGACCTTTAAATCTCTTTAATATAACACCAATTTCAACTCAGAAAGTAATTCCCGCGTATTAGTATATTGATAGGCTCGGATCCCTATCGATTGAGCGCCTTTAACATTAGCAAGGAAATCATCCACAAAGACCATCTCTTCTGGGGATACCCCCAGGCGAGAGCAGGCAAGCTGGAAGATAGCCGGGGCGGGCTTGGCCATCTTTTCTTCGGCTGAGATGATGATGATATCGACGGCTTTCCCGAGCTGGTAGGTCGTTTCGATGATCTTTCTCCCATCGGAATAAGCGTTGCTCAGGATGCCCGTTTTATACCGCGGTCTCAAGCCCTGTAAAAAAGCTACCAGCTCCTGGTCCAGGTGGTCACCGGCGAAGAAATCCTGGCGAAGCTGGTTCACATCGGCCGGTGGAAGAGACAGTGCCTGGCCTACATGCTCCCACACCGCGGTGTAGGGCACCTGGCCCAGGGTGGCCTGGCTCGACTCCGGCGAATCAAAGACAATCCTGGATAGACCGCCGGGTGGTAGGCCTAACCGGTTCTCCCATTTAACCCGACCCGTTGGATCGTCCGTCTTGACCAACACCCCGCCAAAATCAAACACCACTGCTTTGATCAAGTCGTACCTCCGGTTAAAAAATTTGCCCCATTATACCTGATTGGATCGGATTAAATCGACCTTGATTAACAGATCGGGCAAGGAAATGGATGCCAGGGAATCGAGCACCAGGTCAGCCCGGCTCGTATCCATCCGGCGGGTAATGGGATTAGGCACAGCGATGCAAAAAATGCCGGCGCTCTGCGCCGCCTGGATGCCATGCGGGGAATCCTCCAACGCCAGGGCCCTGGCGGCTGGCACCTGGAGCTGTCTCAGGGCTGCCAGGTAGACATCTGGATAAGGCTTAACCCGTTCCACACGATCCCCGGTTTGGATGACATCAAAGCGGCCGGCCAACCCGTGGTGAGCCAGGTGGCTCAAGACCCAACCCTGGCTGGAGGTGGAGGCAATGGCCAGGCGCAGGCCCAGTCGCCGCGCCTCCACCAGCAGGTTTTCAACCCCCGGTAACACCGGCAGGTCATCTGCCAGGGCCGACATGCGTTGTTTTTGCTCCAGTTTTATGGGAGATGGGGCCAGGCCGGGACAGAGCTCGAGCAAATGGGACAAAGGGTTAAAGACATCCGGGGAAGTACCGACGCCGGCGGCCCATACCTCAAATGGAAGCTCTACGCCATGGCGGCGGTAAATCTCCAGCCAGGACTGGTATTCCGCCGTCTCGGTGTCGAGGATCAAGCCATCAAAATCGAAGATGATCGCTTTCATCAGAACGGGAAATGGTACTGTGTCAGGCCCAGGGCTGCCTGG
>JAJYIW010000124.1 GCA_021789855.1 Chloroflexota bacterium
CTTACGCTGATCCAGGTTACACCGTGGACGTGCTCAACGCCATCGCCTCCATCAAGCGCTTCCCAAAGGTGAACCCAAACCAGATCGGCATCTGGGGCCATTCGATGGGAGGCTTTCTCACATTGCGGGCCATGGTCATCTCAAAGGACATCAAAGCTGGCGTGATCTGGTCGGGTGTGGTGGGCTCGTATGCCGATATCATCAATCACTGGCACCGCCCCGCGGTAACGCCAACCACTCAACCGGGCGCGCCTAACTGGCGGCTGAGTTGGCTGGATATTTATGGCAGCCCTGAGCAGAACCCGGCTTTTTGGGACTCCTTGTCTGCGAACAGCTACCTGTCTGACCTGTCCGGCCCCCTCCAGCTTCACCATGACACCGGGGATAGCGAGGTGCCTTATGCCTTTTCCGAAACGCTGGCCAAGGAAGTCAAAGCCGCAGGTAAAACGGTCGAATTTTACAGCTACCCCGGCGACGATCACAACCTGACCAATTCATTTGGCCTGGCCATGACTCGCACGATCGAGTTTTACAATCAATATTTAAAATAACGGTTTCCGCGTGAAGCTCCGCCGCTTTATCTGGCGAACTCGCCAGGCATGACCTGATGCTCCGCTGGAACCTGTTAAAATAAACCTCATTAAACAGAGATAATCTATTAACCTCCGGTATGGAGGCCATGTTAGAATTTCAGATGTTGTTGAATTCGTTGAGAGATATCCGGAGGGAAAATGATTGATTTTACGGCCCCGCTGATCGAGGCGGAACACCTGGCCAAACATTTTGGCGATAAGATCGCGGTCAACGACGTCTCTTTCACGGTCAACCGGGGTGAAATCTTTGGTTTCCTCGGGCCGAACGGCGCCGGGAAAACGACCACGATCAAGATTTTTGTAGGGCTGCTCAAGCCGACGTCAGGCCAGGCGCGGGTCGCCGGCTTTGATGTGCTGGCCCAGCCCCTGCTGGCCAAGGCCGCCTGCGGATACGTTCCGGACGAGCCGAACCTGTACAGCAAGCTATCGGCGCGCGAGCTTCTGCGCTTCGTCGGCGACCTGTATGCCCTGCCGCGCGAGCTGGTCACCCGCCGCAGCGAGGAGCTATTGCGCCTGTTTGACCTGACCGACGCCGGCGACGACCTGGTCGACTCATACAGCCACGGTATGCAGCAAAAGACCTCACTGGCCGCCGCGCTACTGCATGACCCCAAGGTGTTGATCCTGGATGAGCCCACCGTGGGTCTCGATCCAAAATCGGCCCGCCTGATCAAGGACATCCTGCGCCAGATCGCCGACCGGGGCGCCGCCATCATGCTTTCGACCCACATCCTTGAGATCGCTGAACGCATGTGTGATCGGATCGGGATCATCAACCAGGGTAAGCTGGTGGCAGTGGGCACCCTGGACGAGCTGCGCTCGCTGGGAAAGCGCGAGGGCAACGGAGCCAGCCTGGAAGATATCTTCCTCGAGCTGACCGGCGGCGCCGAATACGCCGAGATAGCCGAGGTATTGAAGTGAGCCTGACGACTTCTGTGCTGCAGAAAGAGCCGGGTCGCTTTGGCTTATGGCCAGCGGTTGGAAAGTTGCTGCGCCTGAGAGTGCGCATCTGGTTCAATACGTTCACGCGCTCCAGGACGCGCGCGAAAGTGGGCTCGATCCTTTTATGGCTCTTCCTGCTGGGGCTCATCATCGGCGTCTTTTTCCTCAGCCGGTTTCTATTGAGCTTCCTGGATTCCCCTGAGCTGGCCCAATACGTCAACCCGGCGACCTTCCTGGCCAGCCTTCCCACACTGATCTTGACCGCCGCGTTCTTCTTAACCATCCTGACCAATTTTGGGATTTTGCTGCAGGCGCTCTACCTCAGCCACGACATGGACTTTTTGGTAACTTCCCCGCTGCCCATGCGGGCCGTCTTCCTGGCCAAGCTGCTCGAAGCGATCCTGCCCAACTTCGCCCTGTTTTGCGCCTTCGCCCTGCCGGTGATGTTTGGGATGGGGAGCGCCAAAGGGTATTCCCTTCTGTATTACCCGCTTCTGGTGATCGTGCTGGCGCTGTTGGCGCTGGCCGCCGGTGGGCTGGCTTCCATCCTGGTGATGGCGGTGGTACGGGTCATCCCGGCCCGGCGTGTGGCCGAGGTACTGGGGTTGTTGGGCGCGGTACTGTCCGTCCTGATCGGGCAGTCGGGTAATTTAATCAATACGCTGGGCGTCCGGAGCGCCGATCTCAGGGACGTCCTTGGCCTTTTTTCGAGGCTCAACGCACCCTGGTCGCCCCTGGCCTGGGCCGGAAACGGGCTCACTGCCATCGGCCGTGGAGATTGGCTGCCCGGGTTTGGGTTGACCCTGCTGGCCCTGGGCCTGGCCAGCGCGCTTTTCCTGGGCACGCTCTTCCTGGCAGAAAATCTGTATTATACCGGCTGGACCTCCATGCAAGGCTCGATCCGTAAAAAACGACCAGCCAGGGGGACGCCTCCCGCATCTCAGGCAACCGCGGCTTCAGCTCGCCCGTCCCTGGCCGAGGCGGTGGCGACAACTTCACCGTCCGTAAGGCTCGATGCCGCTACAGAGGCTTTATCTCCGTTTCCTTTCGTGGATAAAAAGGTCGCAGCCTGGCTGAGCCAGGTTATACCTGTGCGCGGCCTTCTCATCAAGGATTTGCTGCTCTTACGCCGCGACCCACGTAACCTATCACAGCTGATCACCCCCTTGATTCTAGGATTTGTCTTGATTTTCACCTCGCGCAGCCGCTCAAGTAGTAACACAAACCTACTCGCCCGCCTTCCCGGCGGCGTGAACATCGGTCTATTCCTTCTGCTGGGCATGACGGTCTTTATAAGCTGGATGCTCCTGACCAACCTGGCGCCCCTGGCCTTTTCTCGCGAGGGTAGAAATTATTGGATTTTGAAAACCACCCCCATTCGGCCTCTCCAGCTGGCCAGCGCCAAATACCTGGCCTCATTTCTTCCCTGCATGGCCATTGGGTTGATTTTCCTCATCTTTGGTTTCGCCATCCAAGGCGTCGCCTGGGCTCTCTTTCCATTTTCTGCGGCCGTGGTTACCCTGTGCCTTGCCGGAGCCACCGGCATCGCCCTGGCGTTTGGCATCGCCGGAGCGAACCTGGAATGGGATAGCCCGCACCGCCAGCGGTTATCCGGTTTGACCGGGTGCGTGATGATTATCGCCGTGATCGGCTTCCTGGGGATCGACCTGGGCCTATTTCTACTCCCGGTGGCAGCCTGGCAAATCTTTAACAGCGCCGCCTCCTGGCCGGCTTATCTGATCGGGCTAGCCCTGGGAGGCGCCGCCAGCGTCGCCGCGGCCATCCTGCCCGTGGCGCTGGTCCTGCCGCGCCTGGCTCGCATCGGAGATAAATAAAAGTCTACCGCAGCCAATAAAACAGGCCTTTCAGCATGATCGCGTACACCCGATAAGGCTTTGGCCCAACGGACGCCTGCCCATTGATAAAGATGGTCGGCGTGCCATACACCTCCGTGGCCACAATCTGCGCCTTTTGCTTTTCAACAGCAGCTTCCGTCGTGGGATCGGCCACGCACGCCAGCGTCTTATCCGCATCGACTCCCAGGCTGGTCAAGGTCTGGCGCACGAAAGGCTCGGTCTCAAAGACCGTCTCATCCGCCTTAAACAGGATGTCGTTCAGTTTCCAATAAGCTGTTGGATCCTGCCGGTAAAGGCAGTAACCCACTTTGGTGAGGTAATTCGTCTTGGTCTTCACCGGAATGTCCAGGAAGGTGAGCTGCGCCCCAAAGCGACTGACCAGGTTCTCGATCACCGGGTAAGTCTCGCGCGTATAAGCGCAGCCATAACAGCCTATCATGACAATTTGATCATGGGAAGCCCTATTTTTCACTGGAAAAGTTGACAGATCAACCGGCTTGAGGGTCAGGTCCTTTTCGGTCGTGGGCTTTGCCTTGCAGGTCGCGTTCAACGCGGACACCTGGTTATTGCTGCCCGTGGGATCGAAAACGCAGAAACTGGTCGAGTTCAACCCGTTACAACTGCCGCTCACGTAAAATAAATAGACGCCCCGGATAGCCCAGATGCTGCTGGCGGTTAGCAGGATGAAGAAGAGCCAGGATAACAGCTCAAAGTTTTTATTGAGAAACCGGGCCCCTCCCTCGGAGCGGGTGATCACGACGCCCAGGATCCTGGCCTTCATCTTCTCATCGAAACCGGTGTTGCAAGGTCTGAAGGTGACCCGCCGGAACACGCAGTCTACAGCTTCGCGGGCCAGGGCGCGATTGGACGCACTGAAGATGCCCAGGATGGCCAGGACAACAAATGCAACGATGCAAAACATATCAGAGCACTTTCCTTATTTTCTTCAAGTTGCTGGTAAACAGCTCCGCTTCTTCCAGGGTATTATAAAAATAGAAGGAGGCGCGTACAGAGCCTTTGATTTGATGGGCATTGAACCAGGAATGGACGCAGTGCTGGCCGGAGCGCACCATCACACCGGCCATCTGGTCAAGCATGAGCGCGATGCGATGAGAATCGATCCCTTCGATGTAGAAGGAGAAAACTCCCCCCCGTTGGGCTGGATCCGCCGGCCCCAGCAGGGTTAGTCCCGGTAAGTCTTTGAGCGCCTGGGTGATAGCCTGGTTGACCAGGCGCTCCTGCTTCTGGATGGCATCGAAGCCCACCTCCTGGAGGTATTTGAAGGCTGCTCCCAGCCCGATGATCCCGGCGTAATCCTGTAAACCGGCTTCAAACTTTTCCGGTACGGGCAAAAACTCGCAGGTCTCATAGGTAGAAGACGCCACGGTGTCTCCCCCCACCAGGAAGGGTTCAAGCCGGTCGAGCAAGGCCAGCTTTCCGTACAACACGCCGGTGCCAGAGGGGCCGAGCATTTTATGCCCCGAGAGGGCCAGAAAATCCACATCCAACCCCCTGACATGGATGGCCTGGTGCGGCGCCGCTTGGGCTGCATCCAGCAGCACCAGCGCCCCGGCCTGGTGCGCCTTTTTGATCACTTCAGCCGCCGGAATGCTGACCCCATCCAGATTGGACGTCATTCCCAGGGATACCAGCTTCACCGTATGATCCAGCATGGCCTGGTAACGATCCAGGTCGAAGGTGTTATCCGGCTTGGAGGGCAATACCTTCAACTGGACGCCGGCTCTTTTAACCAGCATCTGCCAGGGAATCAGGTTAGAGTTATGCTCTTTGTCCGAGATGAGCACCGCGTCGCCCGGTTTCAGGCTGAGCGAGTGCGCGACCAGGTTAATGCCTTCCGTGGTATTACGGGTAAATATAATCTCCTCTTTTTTAGCGGCATTCAGGCATTTGGCGATGATGCCACGGGCCTGGTCAACGTCTTGAGAAACGCCAGCAGCCAGGTGGTGCATACTGCGCCCGCCACAGGCGGAAGATTTTAAGTAGTACCCGTTAATCGCATCGATCACCTGCTTTGGCCGCAAGGTCTGGCAGGCATTATCCAGGTACACAACCGGCTTGTTGCCTGCGCTGCCTTGTAACATGGGGAAATCTTGTCTTATTTTTTTGACATCCATACAATGACCTGGCACCCAGATTTGAAAGGCTTGTGATAGACAGCACTAATTATAAAGGAGACTCCATCGATGCGGCAGGGTCAATTTTTTTAAGGCGGTGGTAAACCCCATCCAGGCGCCCGCTTACCAGCCAGTCTCCTGGAGATAAAGCCTCCGAGCGAGCCCCAGATATTTCTTTTGCTTTCATCTTCTGTTCATCTTCCCCACTTATACTTGGGATGATCTTAGGACGGCTCCTCACCTGCAATGAGCCTCTATATTTATCAATACAGGAGTACAACAAGTATGTCAGTTACCTTATGGGTATTTTTAGAAACCGCTGCGTTGACCGTGTGGGGCTTAGTCATCATCCAGCGAAACCGTAAAGCAAACCGCCGGCCATCCCCCATCAGGATTCCCGTCGAGACAGAACAGGAGAGAATCCGCCGGTTGCGCCGGTAAACCACCTTAGCTCATCCAAAGAACTAGCCATTCGATTTCCAGGATTCAGGCACTTTAATGGTTTATAACCAGCCTGCCTTCTGGAAATCACTCTGTAAAGGGACTGATAAATGAAATATCCAATGGTTAAAAAGGCATCCATATTGATCTTATCTTTAACGATGGGCCTGGTACTGGCAGCCTGCGCTACCAGCCAGGCCACCCCCCAGTTGTTGATTGAAAACAGCCAGACGACGCCTTTCCCCACCACGAGCGGCTCCCAGAACAACGGCCAGCCAAATGGCGGCTTCCAAACCGCGAGCCTTGAGAACAAGCTGGCTTATGGCACGCTCAAGCTGGAAGGCACCAGCAACGCGGTCACTGCCCAAGAAGCCAAGACGCTGCTTCCTCTGTGGCAAAAAGTGAAGGATCTTGAATCAAATGGGACGCCCACCCCGCAAGATGTCCAGACCGTGTACCAGCAGATTGAGAAGGCCATGACGCAGGATCAAATCACGGCTATCCAGGGGATGACCATGAACCCGCAAGACTTTCAGTCCTTAATGGCCAGCCTGGGGATCACCGTGACGCCTTTCCCTGGCCGGGGTTTTGGTAATGCCCAGGCGACGCCTTCGGCAGAACAACAAGCCACCCGTACAGCCCGCGAGACCCAATTTGCCGGTTCGGGCGGCAATGGCTTCCAACGCACGCCCGGCGCTTTTGGTAACTTCCGCGGCGGTTTTGGCGGCAATAACTTATTCCTCGATCCATTACTCAAACTTTTGACCACCCGCGCGGGCTCCTGAGCGGGGGTGAAGTTCGATTGAACCGCGCATAATGCGGGATGCGTCCAGAAGGCGCATCCCGTCTTTTTTGTTTAATAAGGGAATATAATAACCCTGGTTAACCAACACCGCCATCCCTGGATCTGCACCCACCTGGAGCCGGCATGCCCTTCCCATTGAACAAATCACAGCGCTGGATCATCCCCCTGGTATTGATCAGCCTGGCCATCTTTTTGCTGACCTTCCTGGTTCAGCTCAAAAGCAATAAGAGCTACCAGGGCATGGGCGTCGACAGCAGCGTCTTTGCCTACTGCGGCCAGCAGATTCTGAGCGGCCACCTGCTCTACCGGGACTGTTTTGACAACAAACCCCCGGCGGTGTATTACATTGATGCGCTGGCCATTGTCCTCTTCCATCCCACCCCGGGCGGAATCTGGCTGTTCCAGACGCTGTGGATGGCAGCCACGGGCATCGCTTTTTTCTTAATCATGCGGCGCATCTGGGGGATGGGAGCGTCCCTGGCATCCACCGTGGTGTTTATGGGAACGGCGCTGTTCCCGGCCTATTACCAGAATGGCAATAACACCGAAAGCTACACCCTCCTGCCGTTGGTGCTGATCCTGGGGGCATTGTTCGGCTACCTGATCCAGGGGCGCAGGCGCTTCCTGGTCGCATTAGGGCTGCTGGCAGCTTTCGCCTTTTTGCTAAAGCCGACCTATATCTCTTTACCCGCCAGCGCTGTGCTGATCGTGGCGCTCGTGAGCTTATTGCGGCGACCCCTCCGCGCCACGGTGGGTCACCTGGGAATCCTGGTAGCCTCCGGTCTGGCTCCGCTGGCCCTGGTTGCCGCTTATTTCCAATGGCGTGGCGGCCTCAAGGACTTCATTTTTGCCGTATTTACCCACAACACCCAGTACGTCGAGTCTGGCTTTACCTGGTGGCAGGCCAAACAAACCTTTTTAAAGTTCCTGCTCGACCAACCCATGGCTTATCTCTTTGGCCTGGCCCTGGCGGGCGCGCTGGTTATGATCGCTGAGAACTGGCGCGCCGTTTTCCCGCAAAAGAACGACTCTGCCAGCGACGCCGGCCCTGGAGCCCAGGGATTCCTTTCCCTCGACATGGCGCGGCGCTGGTGGATGCTGGCGGTTTTGATCTCAATCCCCTTTGAAATTTTCTTCGTCACCATCTCCGGGCGGGATTTTGGGCATTATTATCTTCTGCCCATCCCAGCGCTCTCGGCGGCAGCCGCCTACCTGTTTGCGCTCGCTTTCGCCGGGCTGGCGGATGGCCTGCACCTGAAATCCGGTACAGCCTGGGTCGCTGCAGCGGCCCTGGTCGTGTTTGCCATTCCCTGGGGCAACCAGGTGCTGGCTAATGAACGCCCAGGCCGGTCAGACCTGGCCGCCTATTTCAAAAATCCGGAGATCACCACCTACCAGCTCAGCCAGCTGGAACAATACGTCGTGGATCACAGCCGGCCGGACCAATCTGTGTTGGTCTGGTCGGTTCACCCTGGCATCAACCTGGACACTGGCCGGCGCTCGCCGACGCGCTACGTCTATGCCTTGCACGTCCTGACCCCTACCCCCACCGGCTCCAGCGGCTTCCCAGAGCTGATCCGCTCACTGCAGCAAGATCCACCCGCCTTAATCCTGGCCCAAAAAGTTTCCTCGGTGGGGTTGCCCGATTTCTGGTCCGCCGGAGATAGCCAGTGCCAGAATTGCTCCCCGGCCGCACGCCAGGGCTTGAGCGACTTCAAGCGCTATGTGGCCAGCCATTACACCTTCGCGACCCAGATTTTCGACTGGTATATCTACCGGCGAACTGGATAAACCTATTCTCGCTTCTTCTCCCGACGTTCGCTCAGGGTCATACCGATGAGCAGGGCCACGGCGCCGGTGTCAATGCAGGCGTCCGCCACGTTGAACACGGCAAAGGTGCCCACCGAGATAAAATCGGTCACCTGCCCGACCGCCAGGCGGTCGATCAAATTACCGAGCGCCCCACCCAGCAACAAGATCATCCCCAACCGGATCAGCCATTCTCGCTTGGAAACCCGGGGAAAATAGTATAAAATCCCCAGCGATACCCCAACGGCAAACAGGATGAACAGCCAGCTAAAACCCGGCAGTATGCTAAAAGCCATGCCGGTATTTTGCGTGTGATACACTCGCGCGTAAGGCATCAGCCAGCTCCAGGGAGCCCATACCGCGCCAAGCGGGAGGTCGTTGCGCACCAGGAACTTGGTCACCTGATCGAGGATCACGATCAACCCGGAGAAAACCACCAGCCCGAGATAACGGTCGAGAAGCGTTTTCATTCAGCCTCAGGCAGGCGAGTCAAAGCCAGGCGAATGCGCCGCAGCGTTTCAGCCTGGCCCAAAATATCCGCCAGCTCGGTTGCACCGCCGGGTGTGGCGGCCTGGCCTGATAGCGCGATGCGGATGGGCCACATAACCGTGCTGGTTTTCAGTCCAGCCTGGGCAATATAGCCCTGGAGCTGGCTTTTAAGCAGGTCCTCACTCCAGCCATCCATTGACTCAATCAACGGCGCCACCTCGCTCAAGACCCGGCGGCTGGTATCCAGGGTCGAGCGGCTTTTTTCCTGGATAAACAGGTGGAGATCGTAATCAGGCAGATCCGCTAAAAAACCGGTTAAGGCCGGAATTTCACTCAATACCGACGTCCGGCTCTGAAGCACCTGGCTCAACTTTAAAGTGTTACAGGTTGCCCGCACTTTTTCAGGGTAGTAGGCCAGGGCCAGCTCGTGAAAAGACTCAAAATCC
>JAJYIW010000125.1 GCA_021789855.1 Chloroflexota bacterium
TGGGGTTATCGGCGCCTTTTGGGCTGGTCAATGATACCTTGCTCGGCTTGCTGGCGGGAGCCAGCCACGGCTGGGGCGTGGCGGTGGTTTCCGGCACCGGGAGCAATTGCTGGGGCCTCAACCGTTCAGGCCAGGTGGGGCGCGTCACCGGGGAAGGCTGGACCTTTGCTGAGGCAGGCGGGGGCGGCGATGTCGTCACCCACGCGATCCAGGCAATCTCGCGGGAGTGGTCAAAGCGGGGACCGGCGACCCGGCTGACCCAGGCTTTCCTGGCGCATTTCCACGAAACCGACTTGCTTTCGTTGTTCGAAGGCATTGTGTACGGGCGATACAGGCTCAAGCCGGCAGACGCCCTCCTGGTGGTGCAGCTCGCGCGCGAGGGGGATGGAGAAGCCAGGGAAGTGCTGGCCTGGAATGGCCGCCAGTTAGGCGATATGGCCTGCGGGGTCATCCGCCAGCTCGGCCTCGAGCAGGAGGAGGTCGAGATCGTGCTGATCGGCAGCCTGTATGAAAGCGGCGACCTGCTGATCGAGCCCATGCGCCAGATTATTATGGCCCTGGCCCCCCGGGCGCGCCTGGTGCGGCTGCCAGCCAAGCCGGTGGTGGGCGCCGTGGTGCTGGGAATGCAACAGGCCGGGCTGCCCGCCGATGCCATCCGCCCGGCGCTCATCGCCAGCAGCCAGAAAATCAACTGGCGCCCGACGGCCACCCTGAAGGATGAACCATAGGACTCCACACCTGGTAAAGACCCAGGTTGCCCTCTCGACCATCCGAATAAAATGTTTCTCTTATCGAAAACCCACTGGCCGCGGCATCGACCGCCAGCTCTTCCTCACTAAACCGGTGAACGTAACGCAGGCCCGGCGCCAGCCGGTCTCCCGTGGCGCGCCAGTCCAACAGGGTGTCCCCTGGCTCCAGGTCGCTCTCCTCTACCCCGGCGCGGCTCCAGGGCACCACCCTTTTTTGCCAGCGTGGGCTGTTTTGGAATTGCCATACCGAGTGGATAAAGACGCCCCCTGGCGCCAGGTGCTCTCTAGCCCGGCGAAACAGGTTGAGCCGGCGCTCCCTACCCGGCAGGTGATGCAGCACAGCAAAGGCCAGGATAACCTCAAAAGGCCGCTCTCCGTGCAGAACGCCGTCCAGGTCGGCTCTCCCCAGGTCGGCCTCCCGGAATTCGATCCTGGCGCGAATCGATCCATCCGGTATGCGCCGGCTCGCTTCACGGGCCAGCTCCAATAAGGGCGGGCTGAAATCCAGGCCCAGGTAGGCGCCGGTAAAGCCAAGCTGGCCCAGTCGGAGCGCCAGCTCACCGTTTCCGCAGCCCAGGTCCAGCCAGCGGGCAGGGTTGGGCGCTGGCTCGCCAGGCTTTACCCCATATTCCCTGACCACGCGCTCAACACCAGGTTGGAGCCGTTGGCGAGTTGCTGAGAATTCCACGGCAAAGGTCTGGTAAAATGAAGCATTCAAATCCAATAATTGCTGGATGGTTTCGGGCTTCATATTGATAATTATAGCCCCTGGCGGTTGGCGCCACCCCATCTTAGGCTCGGTGCAATCAGGAAATGGTCCATTTCATCAAGAAACAATGGTTCAACATCGTAAAAATCCTGATCAGCGCGGCCCTGTTAATTTACCTGTTGTTTTTCAAGGCAGATACGGGCCAGTTGATCCAGATTATCCTCAGAGCTTCCTGGGGCTACCTGGCCGCCGCGGCGGCGCTGATGATCGCCGGCACTGCGCTGCGCGCCGTGCGCTGGCAGGTCTTGCTTAACGCGCTGGACATCCGCGTGCCCCTTTCCCGCCTGACCGGGCTATATTTCGTCGGGGCGTTTTTCAACATATTTATGCCGACGGGACTGGGGGGCGACGCCATCAAAATGGTCGAATTGAGCCGCACGACAGGTAAAGTGCCTGAAGCGATTGGCACCACCCTGGTGGACCGGGCCATCGGGCTATGGACGCTCTTTGTCATGGCGCTGGTGGCGCTGCCCTTTAGCATTCACCTGCTGCCGGCTAAATCAATCGCTGAAATCCTGGGCATCATCCTGGCAGGAGTGATCGGCGGCTGGCTGGTGATGGGCACCCCGCTCATTCCCTGGATCGGCAGTAAAGTTCGCCTGCCCGGCCAGGATAAGCTGATGCGGTTTTACCGTTCCATTTCCCAACTGGGCTATCCCGCGTTGGGAAAGGCTTGCCTGGTTTCGACCCTCTTTAACCTGATGCTGATCCTCTTCAACCTGTTGATCGCGCTCGGTCTGGGGGTGCACCAACCGGTGGGGATATTCCTCCTCTTTGTTCCCATCATCTCGCTTTCCCTGGCCCTGCCAATCTCGATTGGCGGCCTCGGCGTGCGCGAAGGGGTGTTTGTGTACCTGTTTGGTCTCCTGGGCGTCAACAGTAGCCTCAGTTTTTCGATGGGCTTGACCAATTACTTGATTACCAACATCGTGGTCGGCTTGCTGGGCGGCATCTGGTACAGCCTGGAAGGGGCCAAAGAAATGAAAATCCGCCACGGAAACGGAGAGAAACCATGAAGGATTTGACTGAAATAGAAGTGAAACGCGTTGCGTCTCTCCGCCTGTTTCTCATCGCCGCGCTGCTCCTGGCCGCCGAAGCCGGGATAGAAAAAGTCCAGTATGCCTGGGGGGTAGGTTCTATCCTGGGGAAGTTCTCGGGCAGCCGGCTGATGCTGTCAGCCCCTGCCTTCCTGTTGGCGTTCCTGGCCGGCCTGGGCGTCTGGTGGACGTTTGACCGGCCACAGCGCTGCCTGGCCTGGGGCCAGGCCCTGCTCGACCGCCTGGCCCCCCTCGGCTGGCTCAATGGGGTCATCTTTGCCGCCCTGGCCCTGGTTTACCCGCTCTTACGCTTTTATTCGGTGCTGACCCCTCTGCTCAAATTTTTCAATGAGCTGTTTATTTTTGGCTGCCTGGTCTTGCTCGGCGCAGTTTTTCTGCGGGCCACGGGCCGCGTGTCGATCCAGGATAATTCTGTCTCGCCGGCGCGGTTAAAGCTGGGCGACTGGGCTGGCCCGATCATTCAATGCCTGGTGGTAAGCCTGCTGGTGTATGGGACCGTCTACCAGGTGGCGCTGTATCTTCCGGATACCGGGCGCGAATCCGGCATCACCAACTACCCGCTCAGCCTGAATGGTTATTCCGAAGCCAGCCGGTATTACCTGGCCTCCTTGTTTTTCTCCAAAAGTGTCTACGGCTTTCGCACAGCGTTGCCGGTGCTCCACACCTCTCGCTACCTGCTCCAATCCATCCCGTTTATCATCCCCAGCCTGCCCATCTGGGTGCACCGTTTATGGCAGGTGCTCTTGTGGATGGGTTTCACCGGGGCTGGCGCCGCTTTGTTGGCCAGGCGATTGCGCCTGTCCCATAAACTTCTCACCCTGCTGGTAACGGCCTGGGCTTTTCTCTTTTTCTTCCAGGGCCCCATTTATTACCACCTGATGGCCTGTGCGCTGCTGGTGTTGTGGGGGTTTGACCGGCAGAAGTTCTGGCGATCGGCCCTGGTAGTTACCATCGCCTCGGTGTGGGCTGGCATCAGCCGGATCAACTGGTTCCCCATGCCGGCGATGATCGCCTGCGTGCTCTATCTCATGGAAGAACCATCGGAGGGCAAAACCCTGGCCGGCTATTGGTTCAAGCCAGCCGCCTGGAGCGTCGCCGGTCTCTTCTTCTCCTTTCTAACCGACCGGCTATACCGACTGATTTCGGGCAACCCCGGGTACGTGTTTGGCTCCAGCTTCACGTCCTCATTGCTTCCCTACCGCCTGTGGCCTAATGCGACTTATGGCCCAGGGATCGTCCTGGCGCTGGCGTTCACCATCTTCCCAGCGGTCTGGTTGATCCTGGCCAAACTAATCCCGGGAAGAGCCGCCTGGAACCCACTGCGCTGGCTGGGGATCGGCGCCATCCTGGGAATCTTGCTGGCCGGCGACCTGGTGGTCAGCATCAAGATCGGCGGCGGAAGTAACCTGCACAACCTGGACAGCTTCCTCTTGATGCTAGCTCTGGTGAGCGTATACCTGTTGTTCGACCGCATGGCGCCAGACCGCCCCGAAAGGCTCACGCCGTTCAAGCCCTCCTGGGTGCTCCTGGGATTGGTGCTGGTGGTTCCCGTCGTTTCGGTGGTCACCCCCAATGTATCCCTGGTCAAGCGGCCAACCGCGGGCATTGCCCAGGGCCTGGCCACGCTTCAATCAGTCATCGATCAGGTCACTCCCCAGGGTAAAGATATCCTGTTTATCTCAGAGCGCCAGCTGATCACCTTCCATGACGTGCATGGGGTGCGCCTGATACCGGCCTACGAAATGACCTTCCTGATGGAAATGGCCATGGCCGACAACCAGCGCTATTTACAGGGTTTCTACACCGACCTGCGTAATCACCGTTTTTCAATGATTGTCACC
The DNA here is from genome assembly GCA_021789855.1 of Chloroflexota bacterium. Lineage (GTDB taxonomy): Bacteria > Chloroflexota > Anaerolineae > Anaerolineales > Anaerolineaceae > JAJYIW01. The sequence goes on from JAJYIW010000125.1 coordinate 4,418, forward strand.
TACCCGGTAGGGGAAACCATTCAAGGCGAAAACAACATCTTTAGCGAGGAAAATAACGCCTACGTCATTCACATCAGCCAGCCCCTGCTGGCTTATTACCGGCCCGAAATGACCATCCCGGCTCTCGACCTGCAAATCCTGGTGCCGCGCTAACCTGACCTTGATCTTTGCTCAGTCAAGGTTATAATTCAAGCCTTGAATATAAGAACCTTCCCGGAGCGTTCAGCGAATGGCCATTCACGCTAATAATGACCATGATTTGGAGCTATTAGAACAAATCGAAAAAGACCCTGATGCAACTCAGGCGTCGCTGGCCTCGTTGTTGGGGGTGGCGGTTGGCACGGTGAATTGGCACTTGAAAAGGCTGATCAATAAAGGCTACATCAAGGTCCGGCGGGTGGAACGCCGAAAACTGCGCTACCTGATTACACCGGAAGGAATCAGTTTTAGAACGCACCTGGCCCTGGAATTTGCCTCGCATTCTTTCCAGATGTACCGGCAAACTCGCGCCCAGGTGGTGGACTACCTGGCCCAGGTTCGCCAGGCCGGCTATCGCCAGGTCAGGTTAATTGGGGACGGCGATGTCGCGGATATTTGCCGGCTGACTTGCCTGGAACAGGCGATGGAAATAACGAACGAGCCTGATATCCCGGTTCTGGAAGTCGCTGGAATGACCGTCATGCTGAAGATCAAGGTGGATCGATCATGATAAAAGGGAGTGCAAAAAGATAAAATGGCGGCGGATGAGGTATTCGCGGGCGTAAAAGCTGAGTACCAGACCACTTACCTGCGGCCTTCGCGGAGCTGGTTGGCCCTGGATCTGGGCGAGCTGTGGACCTACCGCGAGCTGATTTATTTCATGACCTGGCGGGATATTAAAGTGCGGTACAAGCAGACCGCCCTCGGCGTGGCCTGGGCCGTCATCCAGCCTTTATTAACCGTGCTGGTGTTTACCATCGTCTTCGAGCGATTGCTCAAGGTCAGCTCGGGCGGAATCCCCTACCCCATATTTGCATATTCTGCCATTTTGCCCTGGCAGCTTTTCCAGGGCGCTTTACAGCGCGCCAGCATGAGCGTGGTCACCAACGCGAATCTGCTGTCCAAGGTGTATTTTCCCCGCCTGATTATCCCCGTGTCGGCTGTCCTGGCTTCCGTGGTGGACTTTGCCATCCAGTTTTTGGTCTTGCTGGGGATGATGATAGCCTTCAAAGTGACCCCCACCTGGTCGATCCTGTGGCTGCCCTTGTTGATGGCGCTGGCGCTGCTGACCGCCCTGGCGGTGGGGCTCTGGTTATCGGCGCTTAACGTGCAATATCGCGACATCTCTCACATGATCCCGGTGTTGATCCAGATTTGGATGTATGCTTCACCGGTGGCGTACCCGATCGAAAATTTTGGAGCCAAATGGCGCCCGCTGGTCGGTCTGAACCCCATGGCCGGGGTGATTCAAGGCTTTCGCTGGGCGCTCCTGGGAACCAACCCGCCGGACATCCTTTTTCTCATCTCCATCGCCATGGTGCTATTGCTCTTCGTATCCGGCTTGATTTACTTCAAGCACATGGAACGAACCTTCGCCGACACGATCTAGGATCGACCTATGTCAGATATCGCCATACGCGTAGAACATCTCGGAAAACGATACCGGATTGGGGCGCAACAGGAGAAATACGACACCTTGCGCGATCTGCTGGTGGCTACGGCGCACAAGACCAGCCAGTGGATGCTGCATCCACAACAAAGGCGTGATGCCCCGTCTGGCTCCATCTGGGCGCTTAAAGATATCTCTTTTGAGGTCAAGCAAGGGCAGGTGTTAGGCGTGGTAGGGCGCAATGGCGCTGGCAAGAGCACCCTGCTCAAGATACTCTCCAGGGTTACCGATCCGACGGAAGGCCTGGGTGAAATCAGGGGGCGGGTTGGCTCTTTGCTAGAAGTAGGCACCGGCTTTCACCCCGAATTGACCGGGCGAGAAAACATATTCTTAAACGGCGCCATCCTGGGCATGCGCCGGTCTGAGATCGAGACCAAGTTCTCAGAAATTGTCGATTTCGCTGAAGTGAGCCAGTTTATCGATACTCCGGTCAAGCGCTATTCCAGCGGGATGTACCTGCGCCTGGCCTTCGCCGTAGCGGCTCACCTGGAACCCGAAATACTGGTGGTGGATGAGGTGCTGGCGGTCGGGGATGCGGAGTTCCAGCGGAAATGCCTGGGAAAGATGAGCGATGTGGCCAACCAGGGGCGGACGGTTTTATTTGTGAGCCATAATATGTCCGCCATCCTGCGCCTGACGAATGAGACGCTGGTGATCGATAAAGGCCGGCTGGTTCTGCGCGCTCCATCCACCGAGGCGGTGGACTATTACCTCAGCCAGGGCGTTTCTCAACAAGGAGAACGCCTGTGGGACAAAGACGAAGTGCCCGCGAGCAGCGCGCCATTCACGCCGATCGCCATCCGCATTCGCAGCCAGCAAGGATCCATTGCCGATACCATTCGATCCGTAGAACCCTTTAATATTGAGATAGAATATAGTTTATCCGCACCCACCACCGGGCTGCGGGTCGGGATTTACCTCAACACTTCCCGAGGTGAAACGATCTTTACCTCTTTTGACACGGACGACCCATCAGTTTTCGAGCAGCTCACGGTGCGCCCGGCCGGTCACTACCTCAGCCGCTGCAAGATACCGGCGGGATTACTCAACGAAGGGCGCTTTTCTGTTGGGGTCAATGCCAGCTCCTACCGGATTCGCCGTTATTTCCAGGACGAACAGGCGCTGACCTTCTCGGTCGATGCGACCGGTGCTCCTGGCACCCAATGGCCCGAAGCCCGCATCGGCGTCGTTCGTCCAGCGCTTGCCTGGCAAATCACCCCTTTCGATTCTGAACCGGCCCGGCGCGCAACCATCCACCCATAGCTTACGCCTATGGATGACCGCAAACGCATCACCTGATTTTACGGGTATGGATAGGTACCGCAACTTTAGGGAGTATCATGGATAAGAAAACCATTAAGAATATCCTGGCCGAGTTGCCATTTACGGTAGAGCTCGATTGGATATTACGCCATAAAAGCCAGCCGGCAGGAAGGTTTGCCCTAAAAAACCTCCAGGCCAACTTGCCCGATATTATGGATCAAATTAAGCCCTTCGCCGACGATGCTTCGAAGAAGACCAGGCAACCGAAAAAAATATTCATTTTCGCCACCCTGCATTATTGGATTGAACAGGCCACCCTGTTAGGATTGGCCCTGGCTGCTAAGGGACACAAGGTGACCCTGGCCTATTTGCCTTACGGCGAATGGGACAAGCCGCTCAGCCGCTTCGACCTGCGCCGCCAGAACATCTACGCCCGCCAGATTCTCCAGAACACCAGCCCTTATATGAAGACTGTCTCACTGCTGGATGTTCACCCTTACCTCCAACCGCTCCCGCCAGACCTGGCTCCGATCATTGAACAGGTCACCCGCTACGACGTCCAATATACTCTCCAGGACGAGCAGGTTGATTCCACTTGCGATCTGTACCACTTACGCGAAGAACGCAACCAGTCGGCTGCCCGGTCTGCTCTTACCTGGCTGAAAGCCCACCGCCCCGACGTGGTGATCGTGCCTAATGGCAGCATCCAGGAATTTGGCGTGGTGTACCGGGTCGCGCGTTACCTGAATATCCCGACCGTCACCTATGAATTCGGCGACCAGCGCGACCGCATCTGGCTGGCTCAAAATAGTGAAATTATGCGCCATGACACGGACGCATTTTGGGAGGCGCGCAAGGCCCTACCGATCAGCGATGCTGAGATGGAGCGGATGCAAAACCTGTTTTCAGCCCGCCAGCAGGCCATTATCTGGGAGAATTTTGCCCGCCTCTGGCAAGGCGCGCCGGCGGAAGGCGCTGAACAGGCCAGAGGCCGGCTTGGGTTGGATGCGCGCCCGGTTGCCCTCCTTGCCACCAACGTGTTAGGCGATAGCCTCACCCTGGGCCGCCAGGTTTTCTCAAAAGGGATGAGCGATTGGATCGAGCGAACTGTGCAATATTTTGCCGGGCGCAAGGATCTCCAGTTGGTGATCCGCGTTCACCCGGGCGAATCGCTGACCCACGGGCCATCCATGGTCGATGTGGTCCAAAAGGCGCTCCCCAAACTTCCTGAGCACATCCACCTGATTGGACCCCTGGAAAAGATTAACACTTATGATATTGTTGCCGTTGCCGACATTGGCCTGGTTTACACCACGACAGTTGGCATGGAGATGGCTATGAACGGCATACCCGTTATCGTGACCGGCCAGACTCACTACCGCCAGCGTGGTTTTACCTTTGATCCGGCAAGCTGGAACAGTTACTTTGAGCACCTTGACCGTTTAACCGACCACCCCATGCAGCACCGCTTGAGCCGCGAGCAGACGCGCCTCGCCTGGCAATATGCCTACCGTTTCTTCTTCGATTTTCCCCGGCCGTTCCCCTGGCACCTGCTCAGCTTATGGAGTGATTTCAAAGAATACCCCATGTCGTCCGTCCTGAGCCCTGAAGGGAGCGCTCAGTATGACCAGACTTTTAAATACCTCTCTGGTTCACCCCTTGACTGGAAAACCATAGACCAGGACAGTGCAACCAGGGCACAGTGAGTTTCCGGTATGGATGACAGCGAGCTGAAACAACAGGTCAGGCAGTTTTACGACCGGGTCGGATGGCAGGCGGTCAGCGATGGCATGTATCAGAATGCCAGTTATGAAGATTTGCGCCCCGTATCAGCCGCCTACGTCCATCGCTGCCACATGCGCGTGGCGCGGTTTATCCAGGCGCATGGTCGATACCTGTTGGACGCTGGCTCCGGGCCCATCCAATATCCTGAATACCTGGCCTATTCCCAGGGATACACCTACCGGGTTTGCGTCGATATCTCCATGGTGGCCCTGCGAGAGGCTCGCAAGCGCCTGGGTGCCAAAGGATTATACGTGGTGGCAGATGTCGCCAACCTTCCTTTCAAGCCAGCCGTTTTCGAAGGGGTGGTGTCGCTGCACACCCTCCACCACCTGACGCCCGCCGACCACGCCCGGGGTTACCAGGAGTTTCAACGCGTCCTGCAACCAGGCTGCTCCGGGGT
>JAJYIW010000126.1 GCA_021789855.1 Chloroflexota bacterium
CATCAAGGGCAGGGTTTGGTCGAATATGCATTAATCCTGGTTTTGGTCGTTTTGGTTGTTCTGATCGTTATCGTCACACTGGGTGCACAGATAGCCAACACCTATCGCAATATCGTCGCACACATTTGATACCCGGTAGTCATACCGCCATTAATCGGCCGGCAACCCCCCGCCATTCACAAAGAATGCAATCTCTCAATGGCCTGGGGTAGCCCTGCCCATTTTTTATGTAGCCATCACGAAAGAGGGGAACGTATGGTACACTTAACGGGACATGACCTGCCGGGTCATTAACCATGAGTGAACGCAATAGCCCTGTCATTCTATACATCGAAGATGACGCCGAAATGATCGACCTGGTGACATTGATCTTATCTCGCCAAGGTTACCAGGTCATAGGCGCCCACGGTGGGCGCCAGGGCCTGGATATGGTCAGGCAAGAGCAGCCCGACGCTATCTTGTTGGATTTGATGATGCCCGATATGGACGGGTGGGACGTCTACCAGCAAGTTAAAGCGGATAAAACCACGGCTCATATCCCCGTCATGGTGATCTCTGCCAAAACGCAAACCATCGATCAGGTATTAGGGCTCCACGTGGCCAAAGTGGATGCCTATGTGTGTAAACCGTTCCATCCGCAAGAATTAATTCATAGCCTGGAAAAAATCTTAAACCGGTAAAACTCACTCTCTATGCGAAACGTCTTGATTGATAACCCATCCCAAGCGCTTTCTCAGCCTATCCTGGCAGGATACGGCAGCTCCTTTTTCTCACGGCTGCTTGGGCTGATGTTCAGGCAGACCCTGGATGTCAACCAGGGGCTGCTTCTGGTCCAGACTCGCGAAGACCGGCTGGATTCATCTATCCACATGTTTTTTATGAATTTTGACCTGGCCGTGGTGTGGATTAATAAAGAATGGACGGTAGTGGATGTAAAATTAGCCAAACGCTGGCGACCGTTTTACCAGCCAGCTAAACCAGCCAAGTACGTGCTGGAAATTCACCCCGAGCATATCCATGACTTTAAAATTGGACAAAAAATACAGATACAAACTCCTTAATGGTTTACTAGGCTGGCTGGTCATCGCCGTCTTATTGGTTAATCCTGGTATTGTCCAGGCCCAAAATCAAACACCAGACAAACCCACTTATATTGTACAGCCTGGCGATACGCTCACCTCGATCGCGCTTAATTTTGGCGTGTCCCTGACCGATATCGAAGCGGCCAATGGGATTACGAACCCAAACGCGATCAGCGTGGGCATGCCTTTGGTCATCCCAGGGCTGTCCATCAAGGGTTACCTCTCGACCGAGCAGATTTCATACGGCCAAACACTCACCACGTTGAGCCGGATTTACCAGGTGCCGCTTGACACATTGGTGCTCCTTAATCACATCACCTCCCCTTATGAGTTGTATGACGGCTCCAGCTTGATCATCCCCAAGACCAACCAGGATAGCGCCCCTTATCCCAGCCTGACCATGATGTCCGGCCAATCCTTGCTGGAAATGGCCGTGCTGGGCAACACGGATCCCTGGACACTGGACTCGTTAAATGGGCTGGACGGCACCTGGGATGCCATCCCGGGCGACGTGCTGGTATTGCCTTCGCAAAGCAAGCTTAAAGCCACCTCTTATATCTCCCCCTTGATCCAAAAAATCGCCATCTCCCCGAGCCCCATGGTCCAGGGACAAACGGTAGAGATAAAAGTTACCACATCCGCACCGGTGAGCCTGGGCGGGTCGGTGGATGGGTATAATTTGCATTTCTTCCCCAACGGCACCAACCAATATGTCAGCTTGCAAGGATTGTATGGCATGGCCACCCCGGGTACTTACCCGCTGGCATTGAGCGGCAAAACCGAAGACGGTTCAGAATTTAACTTCAGCCAGATGGTGCTGATGGATTCGGGCAATTACCCCCAGGACCCGCCCCTCCAGGTCGATCCAACAACCATCGACCCGGCCGTCACGGGGCCTGAAGATGTCGAAGTCGCCAAAATAACCGCTCCGATCACCCCCGATAAGTTATGGAATGGCGTTTTTCAGTTGCCGGTCGATCCCCCTATTTGCATCAAATCCTGGTTTGGGGACCGCCGTTCTTATAATGGAGGGCCCTATATCTATTTCCACACCGGGCTGGATTACGGCGTTTGCGCTCCCAGCCTGCATGTATATGCCGCCGCGCCCGGGGTGGTGGTCTTCACGGGGCTGTTAACCGTGCGGGGAAATGCCACTTTTATTAATCACGGCTGGGGCATTTATACCGCTTATTATCACCAAAGTAAATTTTTGGTAAAGGTAGGGGATGTGGTTAAAGCCGGGCAACAGATTGGAGTCATTGGGGCAACGGGCAGGGTCAACGGACCCCATGTCCACTTTGAAGTGTGGGTCAATGGCGTCCAGGTGGATCCCCAGCAATGGCAGAACAAGGTCTTTCCATAAAAAAAGCCGCTGATCAGCGGCCACTAATGCGCTGGGGGGGACTTGAACCCCCATGCCTTGCGGCACATGGCCCTCAACCATGCCTGTCTGCCAGTTCCAGCACCAGCGCGCGAGCTGGCAGTATTATATAACAGAAGGAGGTATCATGTCAATCGTTCTGGATGCAATGGGCAGCGATGACCGTCCCACGCCTGAATTACAGGCTGCCGTTGATGCGGCGCGTCTCTACCAGGAAGAGATTATCCTGGTAGGCGATGAAGCGACCCTTAAACCTCGCCTGGCAGCGCTGAACCCGGGGAGCTTGCCCGTGTCGATTGTCCATGCACCTGAGGCGGTCGATATGACCGACCACATCGAAGATGTCCGCAAGAAAAAAGATAACTCCATGAAGATCGGCATGGAGCTGGTGAAGGCTGGAAAAGCATCCTGTTTTGTCACGGCCGGCAACACTGGCATGGCCATGTATTTTGCGGTCAAGACTTTCCGCAACATCCCAGGCATCATCCGCCCTGCCCTGACCACTATTTTCCCGGTCAAAGGCGGCCGCTGCATCGTATGCGATATCGGCGCCAACGCGGAATGTACGCCGGAATACCTGCTCCAATTTGCGATCTTGGGGAGCATTTATGCCGAAAAAATCCTGAAAGTTAAAAACCCGCGGGTCGGTCTCCTGTCAAACGGCGAAGAAGCTGGCAAGGGCAATGAGCTGGTCAAGGGAACGTACCCCTTGCTCCAGTCCAGTGGGCTCAACTTCGTGGGCAACGTGGAGGGGAAAGAAGTGTTCAATGGTGAAGCGGATGTGGTCGTTACAGATGGCTTTACCGGGAATATTATGTTAAAATCAACGGAAGCTGTAGCGAAGTTGATCGTGGATACCCTGAAAGAGAACCTGATGGCCTCCTATCGCACCAAGGTGGGCGCATTCCTGGCCAGGCCCGCTTTTGATGGAGTCAAGAAATTGATTGACCCCTCCGAGGTTGGGGCAGCGCCTTTGCTCGGGGTCGATGGCCTGGTCTTTATTGGTCACGGTCGCTCAAACGCAAAGGCCATGACCAGCGCGTTGCGGGTCGCCCACCTGGCCAATGAAGCTCATTTGTTGGATGCCCTCCGCGAGGTCGTGCAAACCCGCCTGGCCGGCACGGTGCCTCCGCCATCAAAATAACCTTAAACCCGGTAAGGAAACGAACAGCATGAGAATTATAACCAACGAATCTTTGATTAAACGCAACCGTACGATTGGCCAGACCACCACCATCGCCAGCCTGCTGGTGCTGGCCGGAGGTTTATACCTTTCATTCCAATCCAGCCAGCCCCAACTGGTCAATTTCGCCTTCCTGGCCTTGTTAGTAGGCTTTCTATTATCTCAGGTCGGAATTTATTTCGGCAATCGCTGGGGAAAACGGCCTCGCCCGGACGAGCAGCTCAACGCAGGGTTAAAAGGCCTTGAGGATCGTTATACCCTTTACCATTACATAACGCCCGTTTCTCACCTGCTGGTCGGGCCGGCTGGGGTGTGGGTCTTACTGCCCTACCCACAGCAAGGCAAGATCACCTATGAAAAGGGGCGCTGGAAACACAAGGGCGGCAACTGGTATTTAAAACTGTTCGCGCAAGAAAGCCTGGGCCGCCCCGATTTGGAAGCCAGCGCCGGCGTCACCGAAATCAAGCGTTTCTTTACCAGGAAAATGCCCGAAGTACAAATTCCACCTGCCCAGGCATTGCTCGTGTTTACCAACGATAAAGTCAGCATGGAATCGGAAGAAGCTCCCACCCCCGCCGTGAAAATTGAAAAACTGAAAGACTTTATACGCAAAAAAGCCAAGACCCCTCCAATCGCTCCAGAAATAGTCAGCACCATCACGGATGCGATTGAAGGCCAGGCCAGCCCTAGTGAGGAGGGCGAAGAATAGTTTTCCTTGGGTGCGCTCCCCGCGATGGGGGGCGCGCTTTTTTTTCACTGGCGCTCGCTTTAAGACTGGCTATTTCTGCTTTCGTCAGGTAACGCCATTCCCCGGGCTTTAAATTCCCCAGCAGTAAAGTCCCAATGCGAAGGCGGATAATCCGGGACACCGGAACGCCAATGCGTTTACCCACCTCGCGAATCTGGCGTTTCTTCCCTTCATGCATCACAATCCTCAGCCAGACTCCTTTGCCGGCCGATTCAAGCGCGTCTACCCGGGCCGGCGCCGTGCGGTACCCATCCTCCATCACCACGCCGCGCCTCCACGTAGCCAGTTGTTCTTCATCGGGGTGTACCAGCACCAAAACCCGGTATTCTTTTTCGTGCCCATAACGAGGGTGCGTCAGGTGATTGGCCAGGTCCCCATCGTTGGTCATTAAAATCAAGCCCTCGCTATCCAGGTCCAGCCGCCCGACTGAAAACAGGTGACCGGGGACATCGACCAGATCCCGCACGGTGGATCGAGCCTCGTCCGGATCGTCATCCGACAGGATGCCACGCGGCTTGTGCAAAGCAATATAAACTGGCTTTTCTTCTTTGGGAATGACCTTGCCATCCACCAGAATGGTATCTTCCGCAGCGTCCGCCTTTGAGCCCAAAACAGCCTTGGTATGGTTTACCGTCACGCGGCCGGTAATGATTAATGTTTCACAAGAACGCCGCGAGCCATAACCCGCCCTGGCCAAGATCTTTTGTAGTCTTTCTTCTGGCATAGTTTATTCTTTCAAAATTTCCCTGGTCTCCGGAGGCGGCTGAGGGACAAAGCTATCCAGATCGGGCAGCTCAGCCAGAGATTTGAGTCCAAAATATTGTAAAAAATCGCTCGTGGTGGTATAGAGGATCGGGCGGCCCGGGCCTTCCGCCCGGCCAACTTCTTGAATCAGGCCTTTGCCCAATAAGCTCTTCATGACGCCATCACTGCTGACGCCCCGGATCGCCTCAAGCTGCGGGCGGGTGATGGGCTGCTGGTAGGCAATGATCCCCAGGGTCTCCAGGCTCACCCGGCTCAGCCGGTTGGTCGCCTCCAGGCCGAGGAAGCGTTCGACGAGGACGCCCATCCGGGGAGCCGTGGTCATTTGCACCCGGCCAGCGTGCCATTGTAAGCGTAGGCCGCCCTTCTGCTGGTAGCTCTCATCCATCACCTGGAGAAGCTGCTCAACCTCTCCGCCAGGCAGCTCCAGCACATTGGCCAGCGCCTGGGGCGTCACCGGCCCAGAGGCCACGAACAACAGCGCCTCAAGCCGGGCAATATTTTCGGGATCCAGGGGGCGTTCTAGGGAATCTGTCATGCTATAATTACACCATTTGATTAAGTGGTTTGATTATACTCGATTAGCCAGTGGTCTATGGTGAGCAGCGAAATTTATACAGGATGTTTCGTCGTAAACTTATCTCATTTTAGGGCGATGCGAAAAGATGAGTAAAGTGCATCGGGTTGGGAAAACCCGCTCTTTTTCCATACCATTCGCCTGCATCCTGGCGTTCTCCCTGATCCTGGCCGGTTGTGCACCTCCCTCGCTCACCCAAAGTTTGATCAAAGTTCATTTTACCGCCGATGGAAAAACCCAGGAGCTCTCCCTGCCAGCCGGCAGCACGGTCCAGCAGGCGCTGGCCAGGGCCGGGGTGACATTGGGCACCCTTGACCGCACCGAGCCGCCTCCGTATACCACGCTCACGGATGGCGCAATGGTAAAGCTGATCCGCGTTAAAGAGGTTTTTGACGTGACCGATGTCACCATCCCTTTTGAGCACCAGGTCGTCAAGAACGAATCGATGGCCAGCGGCCAAACCCTGTTGATCCAGGCGGGGGTGAACGGCACCCAGGAGATCACCTATCGCCACGTGATCGAGGACGGCGTGGAGGTATCCAAGACCGAATTCAAATCCGTCATTATTAAAGACCCCGTGCCGGAAATCAGCATGGTCGGCGTGCAGGCTCCCTTCACGCCGGTCACCATCCCTGGAAAACTGGCCTTCCTGATCGCTGGAAACGCCTGGGTCATGCAAGGAACAACGGGAAACCGGCGGCCTATCGTCACCACCGCCGACCTGGACGGGGATGTGTTCGCTTTATCCCCCGACTCGGCCTGGCTCCTCTATACACGCAAGGCCGCCAAAGGTGATCAGGCCGATATTAACAGCCTGTGGGTCATCAACACCAATGAGCCGTCTGCCAGGCCCATCGATTTAAAAGTCAAAAATGTGAAGAACTACGCTGGCTGGGTGCCTGGCCAGGCATTCACCATCAGCTATTCGACCGTCGAGCCAAGGCCCACAGCGCCCGGCTGGCAGGCTAACAATGATTTGCACCTGATCACCTTTAGAGCCAATGGCACGGTACTGGCCCCTAAAGAGATCATCGGCACAAATTCAGGCGGCCTGTACGGCTGGTGGGGCGCCACTTTTGCCTGGTCACCAGACGGCTCACAACTGGCGTATGCCAGGCCAGACGGGGTAGGCCTGGTCAATCTCAAGAATGGCGCATTCATCCCCAAGCTGCCCATCATCCCTTTGCAAACCCATGGTGATTGGGCCTGGGTGCCTGGCATAGCCTGGGGAAATGAGGGGAAAACGCTGTATACGGTCAGCCACCCCAAAGGATCGGGCGCCACCTCAGCAGAAGATTCTCCCATTTTTAGCCTGGCCGCTATCCCTCTCAGTGGCGGCCCGGTGATGTCCATCGTCCAGCGCAGCGGTATGTTCGCATACCCATCCGTGTCACCAACGGCTTCGGCGGGCGATTATCCCGTCGCCTTTCTGCAGGCTATTTTTCCGGATCAAAGCGATACCAGCCATTATCGCCTGGTGATTATGAACCAGGACGGGGCGAATAAACAAACGATTTTCCCTGCCCAGGATGCGACAGGGATTGAACCCCAGACCGTGGTATGGTCTCCACCCGGCGCCTCGCCGCTTTATATCGCGGTGAGATATCAAGGAAATATCTGGCTGGTATCCAGCGACGGCAGCCAGGTTCATCAGATAACGGGGGATGGGCTGACCACTCGCATCGATTGGAAATAATTTCAACTTGGATTTATTCTCAGGAGGAATATGAACATCTTAATTACTGGCGCGGCTGGTTTTCTCGGTTCGCATTTATGCGATAAATTAACCGCCTTGGGCCACCAGGTGATCGGCATGGATAATTTCATCACCGGCAATCCCGAAAACCTGGCTCATCTGGCAGGAAACCCGAACTTTTCTTTCATCCACCATGATGTGTCTAATTTTATTTTCGTTCCCGGCAAAGTGGATTTCATCCTGCATTTCGCCTCGCCGGCCAGCCCCAACCCGGCCTCACCGCTGGGGTACCCTAACTTGCCCATCCAGACGATGAAAGCCGGCGCGCTTGGAACCCACAACACACTGGGAGTGGCTATCGCTCAGAGTGCCCGCTTCCTGCTGGCCTCCACCAGCGAAATCTACGGTGATCCCCTGGAACACCCTCAAAAAGAGACCTACTGGGGGCATGTCGATCCGATCGGGTCCCGCTCGGTGTACGACGAAGCCAAACGCTTTGCCGAAGCGCTCACCATGGCATACCACCGCTTCCACGGGGTCAACACGCGCATTATCCGCATCTTCAACACCTACGGGCCCCGAATGCGCCTGGATGATGGCCGGGTGGTGCCCAATTTCATCCAGCAGGCCTTGCGCGGTGAGCCGCTCACGATTTATGGGGATGGATTGCAGACTCGCAGCTTCTGCTTTGTCTCCGATCTCATTGAGGGTATCACCCGCTTGATGATGTCCGAAGAACACATGCCGGTCAACATTGGCAACCCGGCCGAGACCAGCATCCTGGAGTTCGCCCAAACCATCAACCGCCTGACGGGGAATAAAGCTGGCATTGTCATCAAGGCGGATAAACGTCTGGGCGATGATCCTCAGCGCCGCCAGCCAGACATCACCCGCGCGCGGCAGATACTGGGTTGGGAGCCCACCATCTCCCTTGAGGAAGGGCTATCCCTGACCATTCCCTATTTTAAACAAAAGATGGGAATGGCATGATTATAACCAATTCAAAAGAAAGGGTAAGATTTTTTAAATTTGCCTTTGTAGGGGTCATCGGTTTTATCGTTGATTTTGGAACGTTTAACTTGTTGAGCCATGTCTTTGGGGTGAACCCCGTGGTATCCACCATGATCTCATTCACCCTGGCGCTGATCAGCAATTTCCTTTGGAATCGTTATTGGACTTACCCGGATTCGCGGAGCAAGAAGGTTTCCAACCAGGTGGTCCAGTTCGGTTTCATCAACCTGATTGGGTTAGGCATCCGCACGCCCCTGTTTGCCTGGTTGAGCCCCAGGGTCGTGCAACTGTTCAGCCGCATGACCCTCCCGCATTCGCTTCCGTCTTTTATCAGTTATACTTTCATAGGTAATAATTTCTCCCTGGCCATCGTGGTGCTGATTGTGATGCTGTGGAACTTTTTTGCCAATCGTTTCTGGACGTATTCCGATGTATCGTCCACCTGAGGATCAGATGGTATGGATAGTATGATGGAAAACATAGACGCTGAAAGCCTTCCCGGAGGGGAAGAAAGCTCCTTGCCCGGCCAGGAAGAAGGCCAGCTCGTAACCACTGGCATCCATTCCTTGCACGAGCTCATCGACCTGGTTTGTGGCCAATCGGTGCAAGAAGCTGGCGAACGGGGCGACGCCGGCCTGGCTGAAAGCTTACCATTCCCATTCCTGGCCCTGGTAGGCCAGCAAGAGATGAAACTGGCGCTCCTCTTAAGCCTGATCAATCCCTTGCTGGGAGGCGTGCTGCTGATCGGGCCGCGCGGTACCGCAAAAACGACCGCGGCGCGCAGCCTGATCGACCTGCTGCCGGTGATTAACCGCAGCCTGTGTTTTTATGGTTGCACGCCAGAAGACATCGAAACAGGCGGGATCGACGCCGTCTGCCCCGATTGTGCTAAGAAATACGCTGATGGTATCCCGCTGGTCGGGCCAGACCGGGTTCGCCTGGTTGAGCTGCCCCTGAATGCTACCCTCGACGATGTGGTGGGCGGAATAGACGAGAAAGCCATGCTTCACCAGCGGCTCCGGCTCAAACGCGGGTTGCTGGCCCAGGCTGACCAAAATCTCCTGTATATCG
>JAJYIW010000127.1 GCA_021789855.1 Chloroflexota bacterium
GCTCTAACTGGACCTGGGACCCGGTGGCCGGCCAATATTTCTGGCACCGCTTCTATTCTTCTCAGCCCAATTTGAACTTTGACAACCCGGCCGTGCGCCAGGAGATGATCAACGTAATGGATTTCTGGTTGGGCATGGGCATCGATGGTTTCCGCGCTGACGCCGTGCCCTACCTGTTCGAGCGCGAAGGCACCAGTTGTGAGAATCTACCTGAAACCCACGCCTATCTCAAGGAGATCCGCGCCTTTATGAACCAGAAATATCCAGGGCGAATCCTACTCGGCGAAGCTAACCAATGGCCGGTTGACCTGCGCCCGTACATGGGCGATGGGGATGAGTTTCACCTGGCCTTCCATTTCCCCCTCATGCCGCGCATCTTCATGGCGCTCAAAAGGGGAGACGTCACCCCAATTCGCTCGATCCTGGCCCAGACGCCGGAAATCCCAGAGAACTGCCAGTGGTGCACCTTCCTGCGCAACCACGATGAGCTGACCCTGGAGATGGTGACTGAAGAAGACCGCCAGTGGATGTGGGCGCAGTACGCCCCTGAGCCGCGCATGCGCCTGAACCTGGGTATTCGCCGGAGGCTGGCGCCGCTCCTGGATGGCGATCTGCGCAAAATCGAGCTGGCCAACGCGCTGATCTTTGCCTTGCCCGGTTCACCCATCCTGTACTACGGCGATGAGATCGGCATGGGCGATAACATCTGGCTGGACGACCGGGATGGGGTGCGCACGCCCATGCAATGGACGGGCGACCCAGGCGTGGGTTTTTCGTCCGCGTCGCAGGAACAATTCTACGCGCCGCCCATCAGCGATGAACGCTATGGGTACCAACGGGTCAACGTGGCAGGCCAGCTTAAAGACCCCGATTCGCTCTGGCACCGCCTGCAGCGCCTGATTGCGCTGCGCAAAACCCTGCCGGTCCTTTCGCATGGCAGAGCGGAATTCCTGGAGCCGGGCAGCGCGGCGGTGCTGGCGATCCTTCGCTCGATGGAGGGTGAACGGATGCTGGCGCTTTACAACCTGTCGGGCAAGGTACAGCAGGTTGATGTAAGCCAGGCGAGCCTGGGCAAAGGGCGCGTCCTCGCGGGGCTCGCCGGAAAGGCAGAACTGGATCTCGGCCGGCCACTCAGCCTGCCCCCCTTTGGTTACGCCTGGATAAACCCAGAATAACCCGTTCCCGTCGTTCAAGAATTTCAGTGGATTAGGAGGCGTGTATGGTTACCAATTCCCAAGAGCCGGTCGATGAGCTGGCCGGCGAGATCAGCTCGGCGCAAAGCGACGTCAATTCTCTCCAGGATGACGTCCAGCTCACCTCGTTGCGATCCGATGTAGAAGATGTCGATAACTCAGCCGATGGGCTACCCCAGCGAATCGCTGACCTGCGCAGTCGTGGATACGTTTTTGATAAAGACCTCGAGGGGCGTGTCCAGGACCTGAAGGCACGATGGGATCAGCAGCGAGGCCTGGTGCTTTCCGAAATTTCGCGGCAAAACAGCGAATTGGTGAGCGACCTGCATGGGATCGAGGCGCTGATGGCGCAGGTCGTTGCTCGGGCGAGCGATCCAGCTGCCGCCAGGCCAGTTCTGGCCCAGGCGAAATCGGCGATTAGCTCGCTGGGTAGCAAGGCCGATGCGGCTCAAGACGCGGTCAAGTCCATGTTCTCGGCCTTCGCCAGCGACCTGGATACGCTCAAGAGTCGCCTGGATAAAGTTGATTGGATGCTTATCCAGCTTTCACAGGCTTGCTTCACGCTTCTGGCGACCGAAGCGGCGGTGATGGCGGTTGAAGCGGTGTGGATCAAGGCTGGCAAAGAAAGCGCGGACGATCCCAGGGGCGTGTTGTACCTGACCGACCAGCGCCTGATCTTCGAGCAGAAACAGGAGATCGCCACCAAAAAGTTCCTGTTCGTCGCCACGGAGAAGCAAAAAGTCCAGCAGCTTCAATTCGAATTCCCGCTCAGCCTGGTTGAGGGGATCAAGCCCAGCAAGCAAGGTTTTTTAAGCCATGAGGATCACTTCGAGCTGAATCTGGCCTCGGGCGCGCCTTTTCATAACCTGCACCTGCACCTGCTGGGACAGGATGGCAATGCCTGGCAGGGACTGATCAACCAGGTCAAGAGCGGCGCGGTGACCCAGGCGCGGGCCGTGGCGGTCGATCAGGCGATGGTGGATAAGGTGAAAGCTGCGCCAACCCAATGTCCGGTGTGTGGGGGCGCGATCACCCAGCCGGTGCTGCGTGGCATGGATTCACTCAAGTGTGAATATTGCGGGAATATCATCCGGTTATAACCAGCGAGAGGGCCCAGTCCCTGATACCCGGCCAGCTTGGGCCTGCCTTCACGTCCCTTTTGCCCCCCGGTTCGCGGCCTGTTCATTGAGCAGCCCGGCATGGGGAACGACAATTTGACCTTCTTCTGGCGCCCCCAGCAGGTTGACCTGGCCTGAGCGTTTATCGGCCAGCCAGGCGATGACAGCGGCAACCAGGGCATCCAGCTCGTTGGGGGTGTGGATATTTCTTAACGGCAGCGAGCCGTGCAACAGCCGGTTGGTGGTCACATCTTCAAAGAAATCCATGGGGTCAGCGACCCGCACACCCATCTCATGTAAAATCAATTGGCGCTGAAGGCGACCCTCCAGGGTACTCGCTGGCAGCGGGGCATGGCCAAGGATGCGATAGAAGCTGGCGTAGGCATTGGTTTCCAGAGTAACCCTGGCTGCCTCGGACTCGGCCGGGTAAGCGTTGTACCCCAGGTCTCCGAGCCGGTCGTAGAGCTCGAATCCCCGGCGCATCCATTCCGGGCAGGCAGCAACATCATCAGGGGTGGGTAAGATCGGCAGTTGAAGCTGGTATTCGGCGACGCGGTATTTCAGCCAGCTTCCATTCCTGGGCGGCGGTTCGAGCGACTGGCGCACCGTATCCTGGCGCATCAGCCCCATGGATGGGCGGCGGGGGGCGTTGATCGCAACAAACGCGCCGGCCTGCCCGCCGATATACGCCAGGACGTCTGCCAGGCTGCCAGCGCCGATCACCTGCAGGTGCAGGTCGCTGTCCAGCGCGGTGTAGGTAGCGGCTTCAGTCCCCTTGACCAGGGAAGGTCGTAGGGCCGGGTGGTTTTCTGACGCAGCCAGGAGGGTATCCTGGTTTTCTCCTAAAGAAAACTTCTGGCGTTGCGGCACCTCCCTGGCAGGGCCTTTGGCATGCGCCCTGGCCGGCAGGAGATCAATCCCCACATAAACTGTTTTGCTGGGTGCCATAACACCAGTTTAGCTTAAATTTGCCTTGGGCGCAACTGATTAAGGGCAGGCCTTCAGGCCAGTTTAACCGTCTGCCCGGTGCGGGCGGACTCGTAGATGGCCAGGATGATTTCCAGCGGCTTGCGTCCCTCTTCACCGGTCACCAGCGGCGGCCGATCCTCGCGGATGGCATCGACCATGTCTTGAATCTCGCGGCGGTGACCCAGGTACCAGATGTCCGCGCTGGATGTGCCGACGATCAAGGGGATGTCTTCCTGGGGGGGCGTATATTCTTCCCCATCGCGTAGGCGCCAATCCTTGACCTTATCATTCTCGATAATGACCCCGCCATCGCTACCGAAAATTTCGAGGCGAGCATCAAAGCCGGGGAAAGCGGCGGTCATGCCCTCGATCACCCCGATTGCGCCGGACTTAAATTTGAGCGTGGCGGCGGAGACATCTTCCACTTCGATGCGCACATGCGCGCGGCGGGCGGTATAGGCATGAATTTCTTCCACCGGCCCCATCATATATTGGAGCATGTCCACGTAATGAATGGACTGGTTCATCAGAGCGCCGCCGCCATCCAGAGCCCAGGTGCCGCGCCAGTCGCCGCTGTCGTAATATTCCTGGGCGCGGTACCACTGCGTATAGCCTCCACCAAAGGCCAGCGTGCCCAGTTTGCCTTCCTGGATCGCTTTTTTTAAATCGACAATCCCGTGATCAAAGCGGTGTTGCGAGATGACGCATAGTTTGACGCCCTGCTCATGGCAGGCGGCAATCAAGGCATCCGCTTTGTCCAGGCGAACATCCATCGGTTTTTCAACGATGACGTGCTTACCCGCTCGGGCAGCGTCAATGCCCATGTCGGCATGCATCCCGCTGGGGGTGGCGATGCTGACCACGTCGATATCCTGGCGTTCTAACATTTTATGATAATCGGTATAGGCCTCAACCTCGTACATCTCGGCCAGCGCCTGGGCTTTCTCTTCAACCACGTCTGCCACTGCCACCAACTGAGCCCCTTCAATCTCTGAAATGCTCCGTGCATGGGTAGGCCCGATCACGCCGCAACCCACGATGCCAAATTTAATCGTCGATTCCATGGTGTCTCCTGTAAAATATTAAGTGGCATTATTATAGTCCTTTACCGCTGGATGAGCTCGTCGAGCCAGGGCAATTTGGACTATACTATGCTTATCACACTGCCAGAGTCGCTGGTGTGAATGGACGTTAAGTGGCTAATCTTTCTCAATCATAGGAGGTTTAAACCCGTATGGCTGCCAACAGCACGTTTAAATTTACTTATGCGACAATGTTCAATCCCCCGGAGGAGATGCACACTCGCTTCGAGGAAGCCCTGGCTAAGCTCAAGCTCAACCTGGGGAAAGAGCATGGCATGTGGATTGATGGAAAAGATGTCTATGCTATAGAAAAATTTGAAGACCGCTTCCCTGCTGATACGCGGGTAGTGCTGGGTGTCTTTCAGAAAGGAACGGCTGAACATGCAAGGATGGCGCTGGCAGCGGCGCGCAAAGCTTTTCCGGTCTGGAGTCACACACCCTGGCAAGAGCGGGTGGCGTTATTGCGCAAAGCGGCTGAAATCATAGACCGGCGCCTGTATGAAATCAGCGCGATTGTGTCCATGGAAGTCGGCAAAAACCGCACCGAAGCCCTGGGTGATGTCGCCGAAACGGCGGATTTGATCCGGTATGCCTGCCAATCGATGGAAGCTAACAATGGATACATCAAGGAAATGGGCCGCGATCCGCTCAGCGGCTATAAGGCCACCAATATTTCCATCTTACGTCCATATGGGGTGTGGGTGGTGATCAGTCCGTTCAATTTTGCCGCTTCATTGAGCGGCGGGCCTTCCGGCGCAGCCTTGCTGGCTGGCAATACTTTGGTCATGAAGCCGGCCTCGGATACCCCCTGGACCAGCCGTCTGCTGGCTGAGTGCTTCCAGGAAGCCGGCCTACCCGACGGAGTCGTCAATTACGTGACCGGGCCGGGCGGCACCCTGGGCCAGGCCTTGATCGACAGCCCGGAAGTCAGCGGGATTACCTTCACCGGCTCTTTTGAAGTGGGCATGAAGATCTATCGAGATTTTGGCCAGGGCCGCTGGGTGCGACCGGCGATCCTCGAAATGGGTGGAAAGAACCCGACTATCGTGTCGCGCCATGCTGACCTGGATGAAGCCGCTACCGGCCTGATTCGCTCGGCGTTTGGCCTGCAAGGGCAGAAGTGCTCGGCGGGCTCACGCATCTATATCGAGGAGCCCGTGTACGACCAGCTTGTATCAATTCTGGTTGACCGCGCTCAAAAGCTGGTCATCGGCGATCCGACGGACCGGGCGACCTGGTTAGGGCCGGTGATTAACCAGAAAGCCTATGGCGACTACAAATCTTTTGCTGAAGAGCTCAGCCAATCGGGAGACATCCTGACCGGCGGGAAGGCGCTGGCCGGCGATCGCTATGACCATGGCTACTTTGTCGCCCCCACTCTGGTCGCGAACCTGCCGGTGAATCACCGGCTGTGGAAGTACGAGATGTTCGTGCCGATATCTACCCTGGCAAAGATCAGCAGCCTGGATGAAGGCATGCGTTACGCCAACGATGTGGATTACGGGCTGACGGCCGGTTTTTATGGCAGCGAGGAAGAGGCGGCGTGGTTCTTTGATAAGATTGAAGCCGGGGTCACCTATGCCAACCGACCGCAAGGGGCGACCACCGGGGCATGGCCGGGCTTCCAACCGTTCGGCGGATGGAAGGGGTCGGGCTCTTCGGGGAAGAACGGCGGCGGCCTGTACTACCTGCCGTTGTATATGCACGAGCAAATTCGCACCTTGATCCAGCACGCTTGAGCCGGTGGGTGAAGCGATGACCGCACGCATTGGCTGGTTCTTTGTCATTGTTGGCAGCGTGCTGTTGATCATCTTTTTTGCTTCAGACCTGGCAAAGGAGACAAAATACCAGTACCTTTGCCTGGGAATGGTAGGGGTGGTGATGGGCCTGATCCTGTGGAACAAAGGCAGGCCCGCCTCTCCCCCCAGCGGCCGTTTCAGTACAGTGCGCAAAATGCGCGAATCGGGAAAGGGGGCCAGGCGCCCCAAGACCCATGACAACCCACCTCCCCAGGAGTAAAGAGGAAAACGATGCCTGCCTCCCAGTCAAAACTGATCTCACTCAAAGAAGCCATTGCCCAATGGGTGCATGATGGCGATACCATCTATGCAGCGGGATTCACCCATTTGATTCCCTTTGCCGCCTGCCACGAAATAATCCGCCAGGGCCGGAAGGATTTGACCCTGGCGCGCGCCACACCCGACCTGGTGTACGACCAGATGGTGGCGGCTGGCTGCGCCAGCAAGGTGATCTTTTCGTACATCGGGAACCCTGGCGTCGGCTCACTGCGCATTTTGCGGGCTGCGCTGGAGTCCGGCCAGTTGGCCTGGGAAGAATATTCCCATTTTGGGATGATCAGCCGGTTGCAGGCTGGGGCGGCCGGGCTGCCATTTATGCCGATGAACCAGACTGCGGCGACTGACCTGGAGCATGCAAACAAGGCTTACCGGCGCGTGGTGGATCCCTACTCCGGCCAGGAAGTGATCGTCGTGCCAGCGCTTCACCCAGACGTGGCCATCGTCCACGTCCAGCGCGCGGATGCCCAGGGCAACGCGCAGATTTGGGGCATTATCGGTGAGCAGAAAGAAGCTGCTTTCGCCGCCCGGCGGGTGATCTTGACTGCTGAAGAGATCGTAGACGATGCAGTCATCCGTTCGGATCCCAACCGCACGCTGATCCCTGAATTCATCGTCAGCGCCGTGTGCCATGTGCCTTATGCTGCCCACCCCTCGTACACTCAGGGATACTACGATCGCGATAACGAATTTTACCTGGCGTGGGATCAGATCAGCCAATCACGCCAGGCGGTCCAGGCTTACCTGGATGAGTGGGTGTACAGCTTACCGGACCGGGCGGCGTATTGGGAAAAGTTGGGCCAGGAGACTCATGCCCGGTTGGCAGTCCGCCCGCGGCTGAGCGAGGCAATTAATTATGGCCAATATTGAATTTACGGCTGCGGAATACCTGACGATCAATGCGGCTCGCCTGCTGCGAGACGGCGACACGGTTTTTGTGGGTGTGGGCCTGCCCAACCTGGCCTGTAACCTGGCGAGGCGGACCCATGCGCCTAATTTATATCTGATCTACGAGGCCGGCGTGATCGGTGCCCGGCCAGCCCGACTGCCGCTCTCTATCGGTGACCCCACCCTGGTCAGCGGCGCTACTGCGGTTTGCAGTATGTACGATATTTTTGCTTTCTACCTCCAGCGTGGCAACATCGACGTGGGCTTCTTAGGTGGAGCCCAGATTGACCAGTTTGGCAATATCAACGCCACGGCCATCGGGGAATATAGCCACCCTAAAGTTCGCCTGCCAGGATCGGGTGGATCGATGGAGATTGCAGCCTGGGCCAACCGCTGTTACATCCTGGCTCCCCACCAGAAACGGCGTTTTCCGGCCCGGGTGGATTTCGCCACTTCGGCCGGCTACCTTTCCGCACGGTCGCAGCGCCTGGCCGCCGGCGTGCGCGGCGGTGGCCCGCAAGCGGTCGTCACCGACCTCGGCGTGTTGGAACCAGATGAGATGGGCGAGCTGGTGCTGACCGCTCTGCACCCCGGAAAAACAGTGGAGCAGGCCCAGGCAAATACCGGCTGGGCGCTCAAAATCTCGGCGAGCCTGCGCGAGACCCCTCCGCCCAGCCCTGAAGAGCTGCGCATCCTGCATGAAGAGCTGGATCCCCAGGGTATTTACCTGTCTGCCGCCTGATATGGTCGATCATCCTGAACCTACCGGATCAAAACCCAGGTAACCTTATGAACAATCTGATTGAAGTTCTCATTACGATACCCTTCACCGATTCGCAGGTGGCTAACCTGCGCAACATTTCCCCCCGCTTGAACATCACGGTAGCCCAGGCGCGCAAGCCTGATGACATTCCTCTTGATACCTGGAACCGCACGGAAGTGCTCTATACCGACCGGGTGCTGCCGCCCCCGGCGCACGTGCCTAACCTGAATTGGATCCAGTTCCATTCTGCCGGGATTGATTTTGCCGTCGACTCGCCCCTGCTCAAAATGCCCGGCATTGTGGCAACCACCTTAAGTGGCGCTGCCGCGGTCCAGGTGGCAGAATATGCGGTGATGATGATGCTCACGCTGGGGCACCGCCTGCTGGACTTGCTGGCGTTGCAGAGCCACTCCGAATGGCCGCGGGACCGGTGGGAACGTTTCCTTCCCCAGGAGCTTTCGGGCAGCACGGTCGGGTTGGTCGGTTACGGCAGCCTGGGCCGGCAAATCGCTCGCGTGTTACAGCCATTTGGGGCTACTGTCCTGGCGACCAAGCGCGACGTCATGCATCCGCAGGATATGGATTACACGGTCGATGGATTGGGCGACCCCCAGGGGGATTATTTCCACCGGCTTTACCCGATCCAGGCTTTGCGCTCCATGTTAAAAGAGTGTGATTTTATCGTCGATACCCTGCCATTGACCCCCGAGACGCGCAGCCGGATCGACGCGGAGATGTTGGAAGTGGTAAAGCCCACGGCTTTTCTGATCGATCTGAGCCGGGGAGGCATTGTCAACCAGGCGGCCTTGATCAGCGCGCTGCAGGAGCATCGCCTGGCAGGAGCCGCGTTGGATGTCTTTACGGAAGAGCCGCTTCCACCGGCCAGCCCACTGTGGAGCATGCCGAATGTGATCATTACTCCTCACCTGTCAGGGATCAGCCCCCATTATGATGAGCGCGCGGTCGCTCTGTTTGGCGAGAACCTTAACCGTTATCTGGTGGGGCTGCCGCTGTACAACCGCTTCGACTCACACAAGGGATATTGATATCCTTGCCAGGCTGCTGGAACCATTCCTTTTATTCCTTATGTTTTAATCGTTCATCGTGCCACATCTCAGCGGTGCGCTGGATCGTTGCCCGCCAATCCAGGCGAGTCTGGGCAGTACCGGGTGTGCTCCCGGCTCCATAACTGAGCCGGTCGAGGAATTCCACGACTTCGTGATAACCCCCTTCGATCAGGTTCACCGCGGCGGCGCGCGTTTCCGTCTCGCCTTGGGCCCACCAGTGAAATGTGTGAATCAGGCGATCGATCAGCGCCATTTTTTCTGCCGGTCCAGCAGCATCAGGAAATTTAGCGACAAAATCGCTGAATAGGATCATCACCGGTT
>JAJYIW010000128.1:0-4383 GCA_021789855.1 Chloroflexota bacterium
CTACGAATAGCGCCATTGCGAGGAGCCTCCCCCCTTAATGTCATTGCGAGGCGGCACGGAAACGAACGTTCCTGATGGCGCCGAAGCAATCTGACTTGGCCGCTTCGCTCGTTGCCACCCCCTCCCAGCCTCCCCCAAAATCGAGGACCAAGGAGGGTGAGGATAGTCTGTGCTACAAATAACGCCATTGCGAAGAGCCATGCGGCGAAGCTATTGTCTCTCGCAAAGGCGCTAAGGAAGAACAAGAAGAGATTAACCGCGGAACACTCAGAACACACGGAACAACAGGATGGGCAAGCCGCTTCGCTGCGCGCGCAGCCCACCCCCTCCCAGCCTCCCCCAAAATCGATGCGATTTTAGGGGAGAGATCGCGAGGCAGCCTTTTCCATCCATTTTCAGCTTTGAGAAAATGGGGGGACCAAGGGGGGGCGGGATCAGCCTCCCATCACCACTTCAATCCGGTGCTGCTTGCCATCATCCACCAGGGGTACCAAGGGGTCCGCCAGGCTGACTCCATCCAGGAGAACCTGGCTGATCCCGTGGGAGATATGGGTCGGATTGGCAACCCGGATCGAATAGCGGGCGCGCTCAAACGTATATTGGATCTCGAATTCATTCCAGTCCGGCGGGATAACCGGGTCGATCTGCAGGTGGTCGCCTATCTTCTTAAAGCCCAGCATGGCCGTCAAGCCCAGGCGGTACACCCACCCGGCTGAACCGGTGTACCAGGTCCAGCCACCCTGGCCCACGAGCGGGGGCTGGCTGTAAATATCGGCGGCCATGACGTAGGGCTCGACCCGGTAGGTATTGGCCTTATCAGTCGAATCGGTGCGGTTGATGGGATTGAGCCAGTTAAAGAGCTCCCCGGCGCGGCGCCCATCCCCCAGCTGAGCCATCGCCCAGGCTGTCCAGACGGCGGCGTGCGTGTACTGCCCGCCGTTCTCGCGGATGCCGGGCAGATAGCCTTTGATGTAGCCGGGATCGCGGCTGGTTTTATCGAAAGGCGGGGTAAAAAGCAGGGAGAGGTGGTCGCGGGAGATCACCAGGCGGTCCAGGGCGGATTGCATGGCCTGGCGGCTGCGCCCGGCTTCGCCCGCACCGCTGAGCACGGACCAGGATTGGGCAATGGCGTCAATCTGGCATTCAGCGTTCTGGGTGCTGCCCAGCGGCGTACCGTCGTCGTAGTAAGCGCGCCGGTACCAGGCGCCGTCCCAGGCAGCTTGTTCCACCGCGGCCGTGTAGGCTTTGGCTTGCGCCCGGTAACGCTCCGCGGCGGGTTGATCGCCTCGCTGGGCGCATAAGCGGGCAAACCGTTCCAGCACGTCCACCAGGAACCAGGCCAGCCAGACGCTTTCCCCTTTTCCCTCGATGCCCACCCGGTTGAGACCGTCGTTCCAATCGCCTGTACCGATCAGGGGCAAGCCGTGGGGCCCGAACGTGGCGCCTTTGGCCAGGGCGCGGTGGCAGTGCTCGATCAGCGGATAGGTCTCTTTGGTGAGCGGGTATTCCTGATAACGCTCGTTTTCTTCCTTTTTCAGCGGCGGGGCTTCGAGGAAGGGCACCGGTTCGTCCAGGATGGCGCTGTCGCCGGTCGTTTCAACGTACAGGGCGGTGGCGTAGGGCAGCCACAGCATGTCGTCAGAGATGCGCGTGCGCACACCCCGCCCCGACGGCGGATGCCACCAATGCAGCGCGTCGCCATCGGTAAACTGGTGAAAAGCCGCGTTGAGGATCTGCCCGCGCGTCACTGTGGGGTCCACGGGCAGCAAGGCCAGGACGTCCTGGAGCTGGTCGCGGAAGCCATACGCTCCGCCCGGCTGGTAAAAGGCCGAGCGGGCCCAGACGCGGCAGGAAAGGCACTGGTAAAGCGTCCACTGGTTGAGCAGGAGGTCCATGGCCGGGTCGGGGGTGTGAACCTGCAGGGTGCTGAGCTGGTGGTCCCAAAACGTGTGGGTGCGTTCCCAGGCGGCGCCCACATAGGCGGGATCCTGGTATTTCTGAGCCAGCTGCCGGGCGTGTTCCCGGTTGTCCCCTTGACCCAGGACGAAATAAATTTCTTCCGCGCCGCCTGGAAGCAGGTCGAGGTGAAGCTGCAGCGCCGCGCAGGGCTCCTCGCCAGGCGCCAGGTGCGATTCCAGGCCCATACGGCGAAGCGCCGCCGGGTAAGCGGGCGTCCCGCCCCGTCCAAGGAACTCGACCCGGTCGGCGGTCACCCCTTTAATCGGTTTACTGGCGATCAAAAACGCCACCCGCTGGCCAAATTCGGTCTGGTACGGGTTGGAGGCCAGGAAGCAGGCTACGGTGGCGTCGTATTCTACGACAATATAAGGGGCCGAGTCAGGGTGGGTGAGGCCGAGCACCCATTCGACGTACTGGGTGGCGGTGATCTGGCGCGGGTAGTCCCGGGTATTTTCTACCTGCAGGTGGATGATTTTGACCGGGTCCTCCGGGCTGGCAAAGAGGGTCAGCCGCTGGCGCAGGCCGTGGGAGTGATGCTCGAAGGTGGTGTATCCCGCGCCATGCCGGACGCGGTAGGGCAGCTGATCACCCGCGGGAAGCGGCGTGGGAGTCCAGACTTCGGTGGTTTCCTCGTCGCGCAGGTAAAGCGTTTCGCCGGTGGGATCGCTCACCGGGTCATCCGACCAGGGGGTGAGGCGGTTCTCACTGCTGTTGGCCGCCCAGGTCGACTGGCTGCCGGTTTCGCTGACCATAAATCCGAAGTCGGGATAGCCGATGATGTTGACCCACGGCGCCGGGGTGGTTCTGCCGGCGGGCAGGTCGATGACATACTCGCGGCCGTCCTGGCTGAAACCGCCGTAGCCGTTATAGAATTGAAGCGCCTCCAGAGGAGGAAGGGGTTCCTCCTCGCTGGCGGCCGAGTCCGCCGGCCGGGTCGGGATCAAATCGGGCAGGTAGTGCGCCTGGATCGCATCAGGCGGCATCTGCTTATCCAGCGATCCCCGCTCTCCCTTGAACAGGTAGCGGCTGACTGTTTGCAATAAAATGAGCTCCTGCGGTTCGATCTGGTCGGCGTATAGGATAAAGATTCCGCCGCGCTGGTTCAGCCACTGCTCGCTGTGGACGTGGCTGACCATGCGGTAGAGCAGCCCGTTGAGCTCGGCCCCGTAATTGGTGGCCTGGTGGTTCAGGATGACCACGTCCACCAGGAACCGGCGGCTGCGCAAGAATGAGTGGATCTGCAGGACCTCACGGATCAGGTCGATCTGCTGGACATCCTCGAGTTCGACCAGGATGAGCGGGTAATCGCCTGAAATGCCAAAGCGCCACAGGTTCATCTGGCCCAGGTGGTTGGTAGCGAGGGTTTCAGCGGCGGCGCGTACCTCTTTAAGAGGATATAAGAGCGCCGAGAGCACCTTCAAGGTGTTTATAAAAACCAGCGAGTCGTATTTTTGTTTCCCCAGCCAGGTCTGGGCGGCGATATCGGCCTGGTGAAAAGAGCGATCGATCATCGACCAGCTGGTATACCGCCGGGCCAGGTCAATCACGGCTTCCCGGCTTTCCCCGGCCAGGGTCAAATACGCCAGCGCGGCGTTTTCATGCGGCTTCAGGTTAATCTCAAGCCCGAGGGCAAAGATCGGATCCAGGGTGGCGCCAGAGGTTCCGCTCAGGTAGCCCGGGGTGAGGAGCGCGGCGGGGCGGCGCAGCGATCCGCCTCGCCCGATAAAGCGGTTGCGGTCGGCTTCATCGCGCACAGCGGGCTGGCTTGAAGCCCCCTCGCTTTGATTTTCGACCACCAGCAAATGCCCCAGGTAAATTGGGGGTTCATCTCCTGAGCGAGGGCGCCGGGTGAAGAGCTGCAGGTTGAGCTCCGGGAGATACTCGCTTTCGATGAACAGCTTGTTAAAGCCGGGATGGCGGACATCGGTCGCCTGCGGTGCCAGGATCACCTCCCCGTAGGAGGTCACCCGCAGCTTCCGCGGCTGGCTGCTGGGGTTGTGTAAATGGACGCGGCGAATTTCAACCGGGTCGTCGGGGTAGACGATCACCTCCATCGTGGAGGTGATTCCATTTTCTGTCCGCCGGTAGACGGCCATGTGAGCAAAGTAAGTCACCTGGCAGTCTTTGGTATCCCCTGGGACCGGGAGGAACCCGGCGGACCACAATCCGCGCGCGGGCTTAGCGCCGTCACGGGCGAGGTCCATGTCCTGGAGATAGATCCAGGTTCCCCAGGGATCGAGCACACCATCCGCCCGCCAGCGGGTCAGATCAGTGCCCCGCCACGTGCTGTAGCCGCCGCCCATGTTGGAAAGCAGCACGCTGTAATCGCCGTTGGAGAGGAGGTTCACCTGGGGAATGGCGGTTTCGAGGGGCAGGCTCCAGGGCTGGATGTCCACCGGGGCAGCCGACAGGCGCAGGCTCCCT
>JAJYIW010000128.1:4393-9453 GCA_021789855.1 Chloroflexota bacterium
TCCCCGGCGGATGGGTTTTGCAGCGGCACGGCCCAGGGAATCTGCTCCTGCAGTAAAAGCTCGACGCTTTGGATGCGCGCATCGCGGTGCATCCGGCGGATCATGACATTCTGATGGAAGAAATTGGCCAGAGCCATCATGATCATGCCCTGGTGGTGCGCCATATACTCATTCACCACGGCCGAGGTGCTGCCCAAAAGCAGCCGGTCAGGGGTGAAATCAATCGCCTCGACCATGCCGTATAACCCAAAGCCCTGGTACTCCACCAGCCTGGACAGGTTCTGAGCCACGCCGTGCGGGTCGTAACCGATCGCCATCAACGAAGCATAGGGGGCGATCACCAGGTCGTCGCTCAGGCCACGCTTGAAGCCCAACCCAGGGACGCCAAAGGCGCGGTACTGGTAGTTCTGATCGGCGTCAAAGCGGTAAAAGCCCGACTCGGAGATGCCCCACGGGACGCCCCTGGACTTCGCATAGTCAATCTGGCGGAGGACGACGCCCTCGTTGCTTTCGGCCAGCAACGTGCCCGGGTAAGAGCGCAAGAAAAGCGCGGGCATTAAATATTCGAACATGGTCCCGTTCCAGGAGAGCAGGACAAACCTGCCATCGACCCGGGAGGCAGGCCGGTTCAAGTGCAGCCAGTGAGCCTGGGGCACATCCCCCTTTGCCAGGGCGATGATGGACGCGATCCGCGCCTCGGAGGCCAGCAGATCGTAGCAGTTTTCATCGAGCTGGCCAATGTCAAGGTTGTAGCCGTTGTGGAAGACGCGCCTTTGGGGATGATACAGGAATTGAAAATCCATTTCCCGGATGAGTGCTTCTGCCTGGCCGGCGATTCGGGCGCATTGCTCCGATAGGTCGGCCGCATGGGCCCTGGCCAGCGCCGTGGCTTTGTCCAGCTCGTCCAGCCAGGCCAGGGCAGTCTCTGCCAGCTCGGTCTCGCCGCCCGGTTCCGATCGATTGCCCTTTATCTGATCTCGCAGGACCGATGTGGCCGCTGAGCAGGCGGCGGCATACACCTCGATCTGGGAAATCGGCAAATTATAGGGCTGGCTGGAGGTCAACCTGTCCAATAGCTGGGCGTACGGCGGGGTGGTCAGCAGCACCGGCACCTCTTCGAACAGGGGGACACAGGGCGCCAGATCGGAAATCATCTGCTGGATCGCCAGGTGGTGGCGTTCAACCTGCAGATCGGCTTCCTGCAGGTTGCGCAGCGTTTCGAGGTTAATCTCTGAGCCGCCCGATTCGATCAGCTCAATCAGCCGCGCCGAGAGGTCTTTCCAGAAAACGCCGGTAGCGGCCTGGTACAGACCGTACCACCGATCAGGATTATCCCGGGCGGGCAGGATTTCAGCGGCCATTGCCTCGATGCGGTGATTGATCTCTTCGACCTGGCGCGCACTTTTGGCGGTGTGGACCCCCCCAAGGATCCAGCTCAAGTTGGACAGGGTATCCAGGTAGCCCTGCCACAGCTCCCAACGCATGAAAGGTTCACCGGGCAGCGCTTTGGCGGCCTGGGCCGTCACGATCAGGCTGGCGGCCAGGTTACCGCTGTCGACCGTGGAGATGTAACGAGGGCGCAGGGGCTGGAGGGTCGTCGTGTTGTACCAGTTGAAAAAGTGCCCGCGAAAACGTTCCACCTGGCCCAGGGTATCGAGCGTGGAGGCCAGGCGAGTGACCAGCCCGATCTGGCTCAGGTAACCCAGGTCGTAAGCCGCCAGGGTCGAGGTGAGCAGCAGGCCGATATTGGTGGGGGACGTGGTGTGGGCGATAATCCCGACGGGCTCCGCCTGGAAGTGATCCGGCGGCAGCCAGTGATCTTCAGGACCGACGAAGCGCTCAAAGAAACCCCAGGTACGCCGGGCTATCTGGTGAACGAGCACGGTCTGTTCATCGGTGAGGGGAATACGGTGCTGGCGGATGGGTTGGCTGATCCGTTGGGCGATGAAGGGCGAAGCCATCCAGAGCAGCAGCAGCGGAGCGGCGGTGGACAGGGCTGGGGCTACTCCGCTCCCTGAAAATTGATAGATCAACTGGATGCCGACCATCAGCACCAGGGCCATGGCCGTTGAAGCGATCATCTTCAGCCAGGCAGAATTTCGCTGCGCCGCCAGGCGGAACAACCGCGCCGTCTGAGCGGCCGTGGTCCACTGCAGCAGGCGCCGGCGGCTGATCAGCATCCGGTAGAGGGCAGTAAGGATGGCATCCAGCGCGTTATAGGCTTCATAAGGCAGGAAAGCCACGGCCAGGAGCCAACGCAAGGCACTCAGCCGCAGCGGGTGAAAGGCTATTTCAAGGCTTTCGCCGGACAGGGCCTGCATGCCGCTTCTGGCTAAGCCGGTCAGCAGGGGAACGCCCAGGAAAACCAGGAGAATCGCCGTCCACAGCCCGACCAGGTCGGGCCGGTAGAGCGCGCCCAGGATATAAATCAACAGCAGGGACGGGGCCATCAGCGATCTCACCAGGTTTTCCATCATTTTCCAGCGGTTGATCGCGGTGAATTTGACCCTAAATGCCGCCGGCCGGATCAGCCAGGGTAAAAGCTGCCAATCACCCCGGATCCAACGCTGTTGGCGTTTGCTCTGGGTAAAATAAGTCGATGGGTAATCCTCGACCATGGTGATGTCGGTGACCAGCGCGGCGCGCCCCATGATTCCTTCCAGCAGGTCGTGGCTGAGCACTTTGTTTTCTGGAATATGGCCATTCACGCTGCGCCGGAAGGTATCTACATCATAAATACCTTTACCCACGTAGCTGCCTTCACCAAACAAATCCTGGTAGGCGTCTGAAGCCGCCAGGGTGTACAGGTCCAGGCCGGTATCCCCGGAAAAGATGAATGTAAACCAGGATTGAAACGAGCTCCTCGGATTGGTTTCCATGCGTGGTTGTAAAACCGTGTACCCGCTGATGACCTGGCCGGTCTTTTCGTTGAAACGGGCGCGGTTTAAGGGATGCGCCAATGCGCCGACCAGGCGAAGGGCTGCGCCGCGAGGTAAAATGGTGTCTGCATCCAGGGTGATGACGAAGCGGATTTGTTTCAGCGCGTCCAGCTCACCCGAATGACCGGAGAGGTTGATAAATGAGAGGTTCTCCCCGCCGCGAAGCAGCTCGTTCAGATCGTGCAGCTTTCCGCGTTTGCGCTCCCATCCCATCCACTTCCCCTCGGATGGGTTCCACAGCCGCCGGCGGTGAAGCAAGAAGAAGGTCGGGCCGGGCCGCGGCGGCGCGCCGTCGGTAGCCTGGCGCGGGTACCTGGCGTTCAGCTCCTCGATCGCCTGGGTGGCATGCGCCAGCAAAGCGGCATCTTCTGGCAGGGTTTCGCTGTCCGCATCTTGAAAGTCGGTTAATAAAGCGAAATATAAGCCTGGCTCGGGGTTGCGCAGGTAGTGCATTTCAAGCTGTGAGACCAGGCTGTTGACTTCCTCGCGGCTGTTAACTAAGGAAGGGATAACCACCAGCGTGTAGGACGTGGGCGGGATCTCACGCTTGAAACTCATTTTAGGCAGGATGCGAGGCGGCAGGATCAGCGTGACCAACCAGTTGACCAGATTGGAAGCCACGGTCAGCGCAGGCGGGATGAGTATGAGCTCCAGGGCGATCGCCGGGATCCATTGCCAGGCCAGGCCAGCTTTGAATAACGCCAGGGGATGAACCGCCAGGGAAATCAGCAAAAAAAGGATCAGGGCAATCACGGCGATGCTGCCGAGATAGAGGGAGCTGGCATGGCGCATCGCCCACCGCCTGAAAGTGGCTTTCGCACCGGGATGATAACCGACCCGGTTTTCCAGGATGGAGCGGCCCTCCCCGAGTAAATAGGTGCCCACGTGCAAAGCCGGATCATCCGAGGGCGAGGACGGCTCAATTCCGCCGGCTGCTCCGGCCGCCCGGGCCGCCCCGGCGGACTCACCTTTACGATGTTCGCCAGCCAGGCTGACGGCTGCCTGGGCCAGCTGTGTTTCCTCCCGGCCGCTGGCGAAAGAAAGCAGCTCAATTTCTTTCCGGTACAGGTCCCTGGTTTTAAAATCCATCAAAGGGTAAATGCCGGCGGGATCCTCGCGCAGGATCTGTTCCAACCGGCTGACCGCCTCGAAAAAGTCATTCCAGCTTTGATCGGAGATGGCCCGCAGGCTCAAGATGGTGTTGGCCACGGTCTCCCCGGTAGACAGCTCTGCCGCAGCGCCTGTCGTGCCGCTTTTTAAGCGGCTGGCCTCGGTCAATTGGGGCGGCAGCGGGGGAAATTGCGCCAGGCTAGGGGGCGGGATGATAGTCTCAAGCGTGTGCGCCAACTTTTCAACCAGGCTGTACCGCAGCGCGATAGGCGTCGCCCACAGCTCTCCCATGGTCATGGGGATGGAGTCCTGGAGCTGGATCAGGATCGCCTGGAGGTCGGCCATGTTCAACAGATGATTTTGGAAGCGCAGAACCTCCTGCCCGATGGCGAAGATCCTCGGCTGGCCCTTCAAGGGGCCTTCCTCTAATTGGGGCAATTGGTTGTAATAACTGGCAGGTAAATCCTCGGCGATTTGCTGGATGGCGCGCTGGATAATGTAATAATTGTCCAGCAGCCACTCCGATGCCGCCGATAAGGTGATCTCTTTCTTCGAGGCTTCGCGGAAATAAGTGTGGGCTTTGGCCAGCCAGGCGCGATAAGCTTTCAGGCTGCGCTGGCGCTGCGCTCCATCGCGCTCAAAGCTTGAAAGGAGGCGGCTGGCCTGGCGGTACTGGCTCGCCAGGAAGTAAACCACCTCCTGAATTTGTTCTGTTTTTGACCCATGGGTGCTGTCCTGGAGGACCGGGGCCTGTTCCTGGACCTGGGGCGTTGGGCCATCAGGCATAGTTAACGTCTCCCGACTTTCTCGGCAGCCATCTCTGCCGCGGTGGGCCTGGCTTGAGCGTGTGGTACGTCCTGGATGACCAGCACGGGTTTATTGCCATGTTCCATATAATTGCGGGCGATCGTCCCATACGGCCAGGCGCCCTGGCCCGAAAAACCGTGGGCGCACAGCACCACCAGGTCGACGTCTTCCTGGTCGGCCAGCTCCTGAATTGCGCTGGTGATG
>JAJYIW010000129.1 GCA_021789855.1 Chloroflexota bacterium
CAGATGCCCGTCGCCAGACATCGTGGCGGGCCGGGATGGAGGGAAACGCGCGGGTGTCATCGTTAAAACCGGAGGTGTTGAAGATGCCGGCGGTTTCCATCACCTGGTCGAAATACCGCCGCATCCCATTCCACGAGTCATTGAACCACCAGGGGGGGCCAAGCTTGATGGAGGGATAGGCCCCGGCCAGCGGGGCCAGCTCGGTGGCATAGGTCGTCTCATCGATGGTAAACAGGATCAGGGAAAAATTGGGGTGGTTGCCAAACCTTTCCAGCAGCGGATGAAGGTTTTGGGTAAATTCGACCTTCACCGGGATGTCAAAGCCCCGGTCTGGCCCGTAGCGATTAAAGACCTGGGGGTTGTGATTGCGGTACACGCCGGCATGAACCTGCATCACCAGTCCATCCTCAACGCTCATACGTCCCATTTCGCCCAGCATGGTCGCCGTGAATTGGGCCGCATCGGCGGGCGTGGCCTGGCCCTTCAAAGCGCGCTGGAAGATAGCGTCTGCTTCGGCAGGAGAAAGGAAAGCAGTCGCCGGGCTGTACACCCCGGAGTCCGTCGCCTGGGCGCCCATGGATTTGAAATAAGCGCGGCGCTGCTCAAGCGCCTGGATAAACGCAGAATAACCGGTCACATCGATCCCGCTGGCGGCGCTCAACTGGCGGATGTTCTCCCGCCAGGTGGGGTGCTCAAGGTTCACCACATTATCCGGGCGGAAGGTGGGAATAATGTGGGCTTTCCAGCCCGAAGCGCGAATTTTCTTATGGTACTCCAGGGTATCCGCCGCCGAATCCGTGGTGGCCAGCAGCTCGATATTGAAACGCTCGAACAACGCCCGCGGGCTGCCGCTCGCCTGTTGGATCGCCTGGTCAATCTGGTCGTAGGCGGCATCAGCGGTCTCTGCCGTCAACGGGCTGGTCACGCCAAAGACATTTTCCAGCTCGTGGGTCAGCCACATCCCAGAGGGCGTGGCGCGGTACAGGGTGAAATTCCGCGCAAAAAGGCGCCACACCTCGCGCGGATTGGCATCCGTGAGTAACTGGTCGTAGG
The DNA here is from genome assembly GCA_021789855.1 of Chloroflexota bacterium. GTDB lineage: Bacteria > Chloroflexota > Anaerolineae > Anaerolineales > Anaerolineaceae > JAJYIW01. The sequence goes on from JAJYIW010000129.1 coordinate 1,054, forward strand.
AAATGCCTTGCGAATAGAGCATCCTCAGCACATAATGGTCGGGTTGGATCAACAATTGCACGGGGTTACCAAACCGCACCGTATCATCTAAGAAGAGGGCCGGGTCGACGTGCCCATGCGGCGAAACGATAGGCAGGTGCTGAATGCCAGCATATAATTCCATGGCAATCGATTTTTGTTGGGGATCCGGATCGAAAAGGCGTTCAGGCGAAAGCATGACATTGCTCCTTCCGAAAAACAGGATGCTTGATCAATTGTTATCCAGTTTATTAATCACGCCAAAGTTATCGCTAACGCATGTTAGAATAATTATAACATTATTTTTCTCATATACAATATGATCATGATCCTGCCTTGTTTTATACCACAAGTGCCTAAGAGGCGCATTAGCGTAGAGCCATCTTTATGAGTGTAATAAGCTATGAATAAACGGTCAACCCTTTCCGATATTGCCAAACGATTAGGCGTTTCGATGATGACAGTCTCCCGGGCGATCAATAACAAGCCCGGGGTGAGCGAGGAACTACGCCGGCAAATCCAGGACGTGGCGGCTGAAATGGGATTCCAGCCCAGCCACGCCGCTCGGATGCTGGTCACGCGCCTATCTGGCACGATTGGCCTGGTGGTTCCCGATATTTCGAATCCTTTTTTTGCCCAGATCGCCCGCGGCGTCGAAGACGTGGGCTACGAATCAGGTTACTGCCTGTTCCTGGTGAACACGGCGGAAAACCCGGATCGCGAGGCGGTGGCGTATGATTCCCTGTGGAAAAAAGAAGTGGAAGGCGTCATCATTTGCAGTTCGCGCATCCGCTCGGACGAATTGAAAAAGCAAATTCTACGCTTTCCGTACGCGGTAGTGGTCAACCGCGACCTGGATGAGCCCTTGCCCAACGCGGTAGCGATCAATGTGAATGACACGCGGGGAGCGCAAATTGCCCTGCGGATTTTCCTGGAACAGAATCGCACCCAGATCGCGTTTATCGCCGGCCCGGCCAATTCCATTTCCGGCCAACGCCGGCTCCAGGGTTATCGCGCCAGCTTGAAAGAAGCCGGGCTGCCCTATGACAACCTGATGGTGGAAAATTGCCCACCGACCATTGAAGGGGGGCAGGTTGCCGCAGCCACCCTCCTGGAGCGGCGACCGGCCATCAACGCGATTTTTGCGTTCAACGACTTGACGGCCGTCGGCGCCATTTTAACCTGCCAGGGGGCCGGCAAAGCGGTACCGGGCGATGTAGCGGTGATCGGCGCCGACGATATCTATCTCACCAGCCTGGTGCACCCGCAACTCACCACCCTGCACGTCAACTCGGAACATATTGGGCGCATCGCCATGCGCACCTTGCTGGATAATATCCAGGTGGGGGCTTCATCCGCAACGTTTAATATCGAGCCTGAGCTGATTCGCCGCGAATCCGCCTGAAATGTCCAAAAAAGCAATCTGTGATCCGGCCCAGGACCAGATTGCTTCAGGCGGCAAAAAACGCCGCCTTCGCAATGACCTTTTCGCCTTTGCGAATAGCCCTGCCAGGGCTGGCTCAATTCCCGCAATATGACATTTGTCACTATTGTTTTGTGACACACTCCATTCTATACTATATTAAATACGTTATCGCTAACGTGGTTTGGCCAGCCCAACCTGGATCGTTTTTTTGTCAACCGTGAATGACCTGCCAGCTACTCGGCTCGACAGGCGTTATAGACTTGATCTTTTTAGACAAGGAGGAAGTTCATGGCTGTCATTTCACTATCCCGGGAAGTAGGAAGTGGGGGTCACGAGATTGCACAACTCGTGAGTGAAAAATTGGGCTATCGGCTGTTTGACCAACCGCTGATGGCTAAACTCGGCTTTGAGGCCGGCCTGACCAAAGAGGGTGAAGTGGTCGACCTGACCGCCGAGAAACATCACACCCAGTCCGTATTAGAGAAAATGTTCCCCTTCAACATCATGGATACGGTCGCCCTGGGAGCGTATGAAGCCAGTGGGCAGGGGGCTGAGGACAAATCCGCCGCTCTGGTCACCAGGCTGATCAACATCGCTTACGCCCAGGGCAACGTGGTGATCGAGGGGCGCGGCGGGCAGGGTGTGCTGCGAGGCAAGCCGGATGTCCTCCAGGTGCGGGTTGTAGCGCCTAAACAGCAGCGCATCGCATGGATAGCCAAGCGCGACAACCTGATTCCTATCGATGCGGAACAAAAGGTCAAGGAGGCCGATCTGTCCCAGGCCGATTATATCCACCAATATTTCGGAGCGGACATCCACGATCCTCATCTCTACGACTTGATCATCAATACCGGCAAAATCTCCATCGAATCGGCTGCTGATGCCGTCCTCAACCTGTTCAACCAGATGTTTCCGCCGGCTAAATAAGCCATCACGGGACTCCGGCGTTCGCTCATAAGTCAAGTGGCTCAACCCAATAGGACTAAACCAAGGAGGAATTCAAATGACTGAGCAAGTGATACCGGCAAATTACCTTGAAACAAAAAAAGAGGAAGCCAGGAAGACCCGTTGGTTGACGGTCTGGTTGTTAGCCGGCCTACAGCTCACGGAGAACTCGGAAGGTGGGGTGGTCAACAGCCTGTTCCCCATCATCCGCGCCGGGCTCGGTATTGGTCTCACCGCCCTGGGCGAGCTCACCGCCATCGGTAAATTTGCCCGCATGCTGGCCGGCCCCATGTGGTCGATCCTGGCTGACCGGTTCGGCCGCAAGCTCATGTTGATCATTGGCGCGATGTGGTGTACCTTTTTGGTCCTGGCTGGTTTTGCCCAGAATTACACCCAACTGTTGATCCTCTACTCCCTCGGCGTGATCGGTACCGTGGGCGGCGAGCCGATCAGCAACGGCATCGTCCCCGACCTGTTCAATCCCGATGAGCGCGGTAAAGTGTTCGGCACATTGCGCAGTATTACCGGTGTGGGCTCCATCATTGTTACCCCCTTGATGGGCCAGTTAGCTGGCATCCCGAACAACGATGGCTGGCGCTACGGCCTGTGGATCATCGGCGGCATTAACCTCGCGGCGGCTATCGCCTCCTGGTTCCTGATCAAAGACCCGGTGCCACATATTAAGGGCCAAAAAAGTTCAGGGGAGGCCTCCTTCAAGTTTTCCGATGTGCCAAAATTGTTTGCCATTCCCACCATCGCCTGGATGGCTGTCATGCTCATCTTCCTTACCGTGTTGGTGCTGTACGCATTCCAGGTGGTTTACATTGTGGATACGCGCGGTTATTCAACCCAGCTAGCCACGTTGCTCACCTCTGTTTATTTCATCGGCTTTACCATCAGCTCATTGGTGGGCGGGTATCTCGGCGATTGGTTTGAACGGAAATTGGGCGATACCGGTCGCGTCACCTTCATGCAGATTTACCTGGTGCTCTTTGCCTTCATGAGCTACCTGGCCATGCAGGTCAACTGGCCCAAGACCCCGGCCCTGGCTGGCATATCTGTCTACGACATCCTGATCTGGTTCGTTTTTGGGCTGATCGGCTCGCTCGGTTTCGCCGGCTGCGTTCTGCCCCTGGTCTCCTCGGTGGTGCCGTCCCGGTACCGCGCCTCCGCTTTTGCCTTGTTGTTCTCTTTCATCCAGGGCCTGTTAACCGCGATCCTTGCCATCTTCCTGGGCAGCCTCTCCAAGATATTTGGAGAAAAGAATATGATGTTATACCTGGTCACCATTCCCTACCTGATCAACGCGGTGGTCTGGTTTGTATTCTACAAGACGGTCCCCAAGGACCGGGAACGCATGAGGCAGCAATTGCTGGCTGAGGCAGCCGTGCCTCCTAAGGCAAGTTAAAGGAAAATTGCTGTAGGGACGAATGGCGTCCGCCCACCCAATCAAAGGGCATTTGACCTCACATGGAGCTCAAATTTTAAGGCCGCACTGTCATGACACCAGTCCCGGCCCCGCCGGGCGGGGCCGGGACTGGTGATTGATCCCGCCGTCGACAAGTCATCCACACCGGGATTTTGTTGCTTTCCATCTCGAGACGTCAGGAGCTAGGATGCTTTACCCTATTCAGAACGACAAACGCAATAAACTGGACCTCTCCGGCATCTGGGATTTCCAGACCGATCCGGATGAAGAGGGGGAGTCGAATGGGTGGGCTAACGGGTTAAAAGCCCCCCGGCCAATGGCCGTTCCAGGGAGCTGGAACGAACAATACGAGGACCTCTTCGGCTACCTGGACCTCGCCTGGTATGCCAGAGACACCTACGTCCCTTCCAGCTGGAAGGGACAACGCGTGTTTATCCGCGTGGGCTCGGCGAATTACCACGGCGCCGTTTACTTTAACGGCGTAAAAATCGGCGAGCACGACAGCGGCCATCTCCCCTTTGCTTTTGAGGTCACCGGCCAGGTCAAATGGGACGAAGAAAACAAGGTGGCGATCAGCGTCGAAAACGTCCTCAAACCCACCCGCGTCCCTTCCGGCAATATGCCCGGCGGATCGTCGATGGGCATGTTTGCCAGCAGCCCGGCCACCACCTTCGATTTTTACCCGTTTGCCGGTATCCACCGCCCCGTGGTGCTGTATACCGTCCCACAGACCTATATCGAGGATATCACCGTGGTTACCGGGATTAACGGGCCAGACGGCGTTGTGAAGGTCACCGCCCGGCTCAATGCGCCAGCCGCTGGGCAGGGCTCGGCAACGTTAAAGGATGGCGCCACGTCCATCCGGGCTGACCTGGTCTTTAAGGCCGGCATGGCTGAGGCTACCCTGGTGGTTCCCCAGGCCCACCTGTGGTCGGACGCCGATCCCCATCTCTACGATCTCACCGTGCAAACGGAAGAAGACCATTACAGCCTTAAAGTGGGCATCCGCACCCTGGCGGTGGAGGGTGGTCATATCCTGCTCAACGGAAAGCCGGTCAAGCTGAACGGATTTGGCCGCCATGAGGATTTCATCGCCAGCGGCAAAGGCCTGAACCTGCCCCTGCTGGTCAAGGACTACCAGCTCATGCACTGGACTGGCGCCAACAGTTACCGCACCTCGCATTACCCTTACAGCGAGGAAGAAATGCAGATGGCCGACCGCGAGGGCATGTTGATCATCGATGAAATCCCCGCGGTCAGCCTGCAGATGGGTGATGAAGCCAACATTCCCGTGCGCTTGAACGTGTGCCTCCAACAGATCGAAGAGATGATCGCGCGGGATAAGAACCATCCCGCCGTGGTGATGTGGAGCGTGGCCAACGAGCCCATGCCAAAGAATCTCAACCTGGCCGGAGCAGCCGGCGGCAGCGAAGATGACCCATCCGCAAAGGCGGGTAAGGCCATGCTGGATGCCATGATCGCCCACGCCAAAACGCTGGACGCCACCCGCCCGGTGACGATTGTCACCGTGATGGGCGGGCCCCAATCCTGGATGGAGCAGTGCGACGTGATCTGCATGAACCGCTACTGGGGCTGGTATGTGCTCGGCGGCCAGCTCGACCTGGCCCGCTCCAATTTAGAGCGGGAGCTGGACCAGGTGTGGAGCCAGTGGCATAAGCCCATCATCATGACCGAGTTCGGCGCCGATACCATCCCAGGCTATCACGGCCAGCCCAATGTTATGTGGACCGAGGACTTCCAGGCCGATTACATCCGGATGCACCTGGAAGTGGCAGCCGCGCGAGATTTCATCGCCGGGATGCAGGTGTGGAACTTCGCTGATTTTGCCGCGGTGCAAAGCATCGCACGGGTAGGCGGTTTGAATCACAAGGGCATTTTCACCCGCATCCGCACCCCCAAGATGGCAGCTCACGTCTTACGTGAATTTTGGGCCAAATCATAGGTGATCGGTAAAAAGGTTTTGGACTCTATCTACAGGATACTTGTCTCATGAACCCCAACACCCTGGCAGGCATCATTCAAATCATCCTGACCCCCGCCGTGATGATTACAGCCTGCGCGATCACGGTAGGCGGGTTTTGGAGTCACGTCACGTCGATCAATGACCGCATCCGGGCGATGAACCGCGAGCGCCTGGAATTATGGCGGGCAGCCACCTGGGATGCTTACGCCATTGAGCGCATTCAGGAAATCAATGAACAGACGCCGGTCCTGGTGAGCCGCCACCACCGGGTGATTTCGGTCATTGTGTTTATGTACATCACCATCCTGATGTACATTCTCTGCATGGTTTTCATCGCCGGGACTGCGCTGTTCCAGGTCCCGGCCACTGTGGCGCTCTTCCTGTTCCTGGCCGGGACATTGACTTTACTGGCCGCCATCGTCCTGGCAATTTTTGAGCTCCATTCGGCTTCGGAGGCGCTGGAATTCGAGGTGGAACGAGTCAATACCATCTCTCGTGAAATACCGGTAAAATAAAAAAAGATGCTCACATTGCCGGCGGCAGGCTCCAGGAAGCGGGGCGGGCCAGCAGCGGGCTACATTTTATAACAAAGGTAAAAACATGGACAATTCTGGTTTGCATATCCCTGAAAGTGGTTCCCTTGACCTGCTATCGCTGGGGGCGTTAAATCACCGCGTGGATCCGGGCATTATTCCATTCAACAAAGCCACAGAATGGCACGTCTATCCCAGCGGCGGCGAATATAACGTGGCTGCCAACCTGTCCGATTGCTTCCACCTGAGAACCGGCATGGTCTCGGCCATGGTGGATTACCCCATCGGCGATTTGATCGCCGCGCAGGTGCGCACGATGGGCCTCAAAGCCTTCTACAAGCACTTCGCCCACAACGGGGTGACCGGGCCCAACATGGCCACGGTATACAGCGATCAGGGGCACGGCGTCCGCGCCCCAGTCGTTTTTTACAACCGCGCCAACGAGGCCGCTGCGCTGCTCAAGCCAGGCGACTTCGATTGGAAGGCCATCCTGGGCGAAGGCGTGCGTTGGCTTCACAGCGGCGGCATCTTCGCCGCCCTGTCAGAAACCACCGGCGAGGTGATCATCGAAGGGATGCAGGCAGCCAGGAAGGCCGGGGTGGTTACTTCCTTCGACCTGAACTACCGCGCCAAGCTGTGGAACCTGTGGGGCGGGCATGAACGCGCCCAATCGGTGGTGCGGCGCATTGTCGAAAATGTGGACGTCCTGGTAGGCAATGAAGAAGACCTGCAATTGGGCCTCGGCATCGCCGGCCCCAAGGTGGAGGCCAAATCCAAGCTAGATCCCAGCGTGTTCTTCGGGATGATCGACCAGGTGACCAGCCTGTATCCCCGCATCAAAGTGGTAGCGACCACGCTGCGCGAAGTCCACTCGACCAATCATCACAGTTGGGGCGCGGTCGCCTGGATCAACGGCCAGACCTACCAGTCCCCGACCTGTGAGCTGGACGTATACGACCGGGTGGGCGGTGGAGATGGCTTCGCCGCCGGGCTGTTCTACGGCTTGCTGACCGGAGAAGACCCGCAGGTTGCAGTTAACCTGGGCTGGGCCCACGGCGCTCTGCTCACCACCTTCCCAGGCGATACGACTATGGCAACCCTGGATCAGGTGCGCGCCTTCGCCAAAGGCGGTTCGGCTCGCATTCAAAGATAGCTAATCTCACGTTGGATGATGATATCAGGAGGAAATATGAGTGTTCATCCATTGGCAGGTCAAGTTGCTCCTTATGAGTTACTGATTAACGTACCACGGTTGATCTCAGCCTATTACGCTTACCAGCCTGACCCCGAGGATGCGGCTCAAAAGGTGGCCTTCGGCACATCCGGGCACCGCGGCTCATCCCTGGAGAAAAGCTTCAATGAGAACCACATCCTCGCGGTGAGCCAGGCCATCGCTGAGCTGAGAAAGTCGCAGGGGATCACCGGCCCGCTCTACGTGGGGATGGATACCCATGCCCTCTCAGAGCCGGCCCTCTACAGCGCCATCGAGGTGTTCGCGGCCAACGGAGTCGAGACGATCATCCAGGAAGGCCTGGGCTACACGCCCACCCCGGTCATCTCCCACGCTATTTTGACCTACAACCGCGGGCGCATAGCCGGCCTGGCGGATGGGGTCGTGATCACCCCTTCGCACAACCCGCCATCCGACGGCGGTTACAAGTACAACCCCCCTTCCGGCGGCCCGGCCGATACGACCACCACCCGCTGGATCCAGGATCGCGCCAACGCCATCATCGCTAACGGCATGAAAGAGGTCAAGCGCATGCCGTTTGAAAAGGCTTTGAAGGCGCCCACCACGCACACCCGGGATTACGTCCGCCCCTACGTGGAAGACCTGCAGAACGTGGTCGATCTGAAAGCCATCGCCGCCTCTGGGCTGAAAATCGGCGTCGATCCCCTGGGTGGGGCCGGCGTGGGCTATTGGGGGCCCATCGTTGAGACCTACGGTCTCAACATCGAGGTGGTAAATCCTCACGTGGATCCGACCTTCTCGTTCATGACCCTCGATCATGACGGGAAAATCCGCATG
>JAJYIW010000130.1 GCA_021789855.1 Chloroflexota bacterium
CATGGCAGGCGCAGGCTGAGCCTCGGCCTGGATAGCTCCTTCTGCCGGGGCCTCAGCGACTGGCGCTTCGGCCTGGACGGCCTCTTCCACGGGGGCTTCCATGGCAGGCGCAGGCTGAGCCTCGGCCTGGATAGCTCCTTCTGCCGGGGTCTCAGCGACTGGCGCTTCAGCCTGGACGGCCTCTTCCATTGGGGTTTCCATGGCAGGCGCAGGCTGAGCCTCGGCCTGGATAGCTCCTTCTGCCGGGGCCTCAGCGACTGGCGCTTCGGCCTGGACGGCCTCTTCCACGGGGGCTTCCATGGCAGGCGCAGGCTGAGCCTCGGCGACCGGCGCTTCGGCCTGGGAGGCCTCTTCCACTATGGGAGCAGCCTCGACTTCCTTACCAGGTTGGGCCATGGCTTGTTGAACCCAATCCGGGGCTGTTTCCTGGCGCTCTTCTGGCTTAACAAAGAGGGTGGCCTCATCTGCACCTTGTTTCGCCGCCAGGCTTTCTAACCAGGCCAGCGCGGCGTCTTCATCGAATTGGGCCTGGGCTGCTTCGGCGACCTGGTCGGTCGTTTTGGCGGGCGGTTCGGCGTTCGCCGGCGGTGTTCCGGGAACGGCCATTTCAGCCTGGGCTTCAGGCAGGGATGGCTGGGCCTCTTCAACCGGGGTCGTTGGCGCTGGTATTTCGCTCGCCTTGAGCTCTTTCAGCCAATCAGGCAATTCCTCAGCCTGGGCAGCAGGTTCCTCAATGGGTTGGGGTGCCATGACCGCTTCACTCTCGTTAAGGGGGGCGCCCTCCTGAGCGGGGGCTACGCCCTCAAGCTCCGACATCCAATCTGGCAGCGGTTCTTCTGGATGCTCAGAAGCAACGACTTCACCGGTGTATTCAGGGCCAAGACCTGCCAACCACTCCGGCAGTTGTTCTTCGCCGGCCGGGGGTAGCCCGGCGTTGCCTAATTCTTCACCCTGGCCTGGCATTGCGATGCCTTCTGGCGCAGGCTCAGCGGCTTGCGGCGCCCCCTCGGGCGCGGCTCTCAAGGCAACCGGGCGGGTGGGTGCATCGGACGGGGTTTCTTCTTCCGCCTTTTGCATCCAGGCAGGCAGGGATCCAGCTTCTTCTGGGACAGCCAGGGGCGGTTCTACCGCTGCTTCTTCCACCGGCGGGGTTTCACTGGCCCCTGGTTCCTCACCGGTTGAGATAGGCGTCACTTCGCCCTGTGCTTCCTGAACCCAGGCCGATACGGTCGATTGGCGCTCTTCTGGGGTCACCCCGATGTTTTCGGCTTCCCCTTCTACGGGTGCCGTCAGGTCTTTGATCCAGGCGGGTAAGGCGCTTTCTTCGCCAGGGGAGGCGACCTGTTCGGGGCTTACCGGTGGTTCTGCCACCTGAGGCGTGGGTTCGTGCCCGATTTCTCTCAACCAGGTCGGGATGCCCTGGTCATCTTCCGGCGATCCTGCCGAGACTTGCGAGCCGGCCATTTCACCTGCTGCCGCTTCCACCAGCCCGGTGGAAATGGGGGTTTCGGGAGTGGCAGGTGCTTCGCCAGCCAGCTCCGGCTCGACCTGGAGAGGCTGGGCGGTGGGGACGGCTGCTTCGTTCTCGGGGGGCGTGGCTTCGGGGGTGGGGCTGGCGGCGCTTTCAGGAGTGAGCTCAGCGGGAGCCGTTGCAGGGAAACTGGAAGCGAATAATTGTTCAAAGTGGCTCTCATTCGCTGCCGGCTGTTCCTCCACCGGAATATCGGGCGCCAGCGCCTGGAGCCAGTCTGGAATGGCGCCAGGTTTGATTTCAGCCTCTGCCTCTCCTCCGCTCTCGCCCTCTGGAGACAGGATGTCTCCCTTCTCAGACGCCTGCCCGGTCGCTTCGGTCCAACCGGATTCGCGCATCCATTCTGGGATCAGGTTCTCGCTGCTGCCGGGAACAGCCGCAGGGCTTTGAACGGCCTCGCTGGGCCTGGGTGGTTCAAGGCTAACGTTATCCTGCGCCGGCGTCTCAGCCGGGCTTTCAGGTGCAGGTGACTGGGCCGGGGAAAGAGCAGGAGCCATCCAATCGGGCATCGCCTTGACTCCCGAATCATCCAGGTTAATCCCCAGGGATTCGGCCCACTTAGGCTGGACCACCCCGCTTTCCTCATATTCTTGCCAGTCCAGGCGATCAATCAAGATTGCATTATCTGGGATATCGGCTGACTCAGGGTGATCGGCTGAAGTGAATGCCAGGTAGGGGTCTAAAGAGACAACCCGCTGGTGATATATTTTGGCGTCCTCAGCGCGGGATGTACCCGGGAGTATCTCAGACAGGATGCGGTTGGCTTCAAAACAATAGGGATACTTATTGAGGAGCTCGCCGCACACTTCGGTTGCCTCAATCTTTTTGCCGGACAGTACATACATGCGGGCTAAAAGCACCTGGATATCCGGGCGTTGAGGGTCTTCTGACAGGAGGGCTTGTATTTCGGCGACGGCTTGTTGGTAAAGGTTGCCCCTGGCGTACATCCGGACCAGGGCGCCACGGGTTAACCGGATCCTGGGAGGTTCAAGCCCATCGCGCCGTCCAAATAAACGGCGGAGTTCATCCTGGATGGCTGAGTTGGAAGGCTGCACTTCGTAAGCGCGCTCCATATGCCAGATGGCGGCGTCCAGGTTACCCTCATCCTCGCGGATGATGCTGAGGCCGATATGAGCCACAAAATCATCCGGCACGGAGGCCAGAACCCTGAGGAAAATATCGGTAGCCTCACCATAGCGTTGATTTTCCAGGTAAGCTTTGCCCAGCAGACGGTAAGTATCGATATGCTTCGGGTAAGTCTGAAGGATGTGCTTACAATGGGCAATGGCTTCTTCAGTGTTCGCACTGTCAATTAGTTTTTCAATTTCACGGTTATACGATCTAAGAGACACTTTTGCCATAGGGGTCAGCCTCCTCTTTCAAGTATGCACCATATCCCAGGTTTGTGCAAGGAAATCCCATTGGTAATTCGTTTAAAAAAACACGTGCGATACAGGCCTGGCCTGCACCGCACGTGGACATAAAAACCCTGGTAGAACTACTCGCCCAGGTAATCCCGCAGTTTTCTCCGGATAGAAGGGTGCCTCAACCGGCTTAAAGCCTGGGCTTCGATCTGCCTGACACGCTCGCGCGTTACACCCATTTTCCGGCCAACTTCTTCCAGGGTGTAAGCCTGGCCATCCAGCAGGCCGTAACGGAGCTGCAAGATGCGCACCTCACGGGGCGGCAGGGAGTTGAGCACTTCTTCCAGGTGTTCGCGCAGCAGGTTGTAGGTGGCCGTATCATCCGGTGGCGGCGCTTCATCATCTTCGATAAAGTCGCCCAGAACGGAATCCTCCTCGTCATCCGTGGGCGTTTCCAGTGAAAGCGGGCGCCTGGCGACCTGGATCATGTTCTCAACTTTCTTGGGCGGCACCTCCAGCGCATCAGCCAGTTCATCTACGGTTGGCTCTCGCCCAAGACGTTGGGTCAACTGGTGCTGCACCCTGAGCAGTTTATTGATTTGATCACCCATGTGCACAGGCACACGGATGGTGCGACCTTGATCGGCGATTGCCCGGGTGACCGCCTGGCGAATCCACCACGTCGCATAGGTGCTAAACTTATGACCACGGCGGTAGTCAAATTTTTTGGTTGCACGGATCAGGCCAATGTTGCCCTCCTGGATTAAATCCAGGAAAGGAACTCCGCGCCCCATGTATTTTTTGGCCACACTGATGACCAGGCGAGAGTTGGCCGTGATCAGATGTTCCCTGGCAGACCAACCATCTTCGATTAACCGGCGTAATTCGAGGCGCCGGCGAGAGCTCACGTTTCCCTTCGCCAGCTCTTCGCGCGATAACCGTCCTTGTTCGATCCGCTGCGCCAGGTCCACCTCTTCCTCAGCCGTCAATAATGGCACCCGGCTGACTTCTTTAAGATAAAGGCCGATGGTGTCATCGGTATCAATGTTAGCCAGATCATCTAAAAATGCCTCTGGGGCATGTTCCTCATCTTCATCTTCTGTCTCTGCTCCTTCTGGAGATAATTCATCTTCAGAGGGCTCTTCAATGGAAGCGACATCTTCAAGATATGGTATACCCGCGCTGAGTAAAGCTGCGAACGCTTCTTCAAGCTGTTCGACATCTTGTTCAGCTTCCGGAAAGAAATGTAGAATATCATCGATGGTCACGTAGGACTTCTGGCGTCCTAACTCGATCAGGCGTGCTATCGCTGAATATTCTTCTTCGTCTTCTACCACATTTATCAAAGCATCATCCATCATGTTGTATCGCGTTTCCTTCATTCAGGTTTATAAGGTAATGTCAGAATACTCTTTTTTACATTAAAAATCAATAGTTATAAGGATGTAAAAAAAGATCAGGCGGGACTGATGCCCCGCCTGATCTTTATCGATAACGTCCGGTTAAGGAGTGGGAGATGGCGTGGGGGATTCAGTCGCTGTCGGAGCCTCAGGACTGGCCGTGGGCGGGGGTGAGGCCGTCCCAGTGGCTTTGCTCGCGGGGGTGGCGGTGGCCTGGCTGGTCGGCGTCAGCGGGTTAGGCGTTGGCGAGGAAGTCGGCGTGGGGGTTGCGCCCACACCCGAAAGGATCTGGATGATCCGGTCGATGGTGCTGGTATCGACGATCACGGGGTTATTTTGATCCAACTGGACATAATAACCGCTGGAAGTGGGGGTTTTACTCCCGATTTTCAGGACATGTTGCTGGTTCGTGCTGTCCGTGATGGTGATGGTATCGGCTGGGGGTTGCAGTCCGCTGGCAGAGGCCGGAGGCGGCGTGGGCAAGGTGGCCACAACGGCGATACCCTGAATCTGGCTGATGAGCTCTGCCATTTGACCCTGGTCAACCGGACCATTCAAGGGTTGGAGGGCCACCCAGGTCTTATTATCCTGCAACTTTGCACTGGTGGTAAGGCCATTCGACTCAGTTAGCGTAAACGCTACCGGCGTGCCCGAATACAGGCTTGGCGCGGTGGTCGAGGTCGGGGTAGGCTTAGGCTGAAAATAGGGTGTCTTTTCAACCAGGATGGCGGCGCCCACCACCAATACGAAAACGATCAAGACGATCCAGGTCGATTGTCGGATCATGGCGGCTTAGCCTCTCCTCCTACGGACTGCCCATGTCGCCACACCAGAGATGATGATCAGGATCGGCATGGCAAATATCGTCACGAGCAGGACTAACCCCATGGCATAGCCCTGGGGAGCCACTATCACCCGGGTGATGGTTTGTTTAGGCGTCAGGTTGATCAGGGTATCTTGCTTGGCCGCCCAGTCGATTGCGTTAATCATGAAATCGCCGTTGCCATACGCTGTGTAATTGGGGTCGGTGGCAAAGTTGGAATTACCAATGACCACCACCCGCGCGGAAGTGGTGTTATTGGTATCGGCTACCGCCAGTGTGATTGGGCCGGCCAGGTCTTTTGTTTTATCAAAAGAGAGCTGCTGGTTGCTTTTCAAGCCGGCCAGGTCGGTTTCGCCCCAGGCATTCGAGGCGGTCATTACCAGGTTGGTGTGATCCACATTGGCCACGGTAGACGTGGTGATGCTGCGGGCCGAGGGGAATACGGTATACAGGCCGTTTAATTGGTTGGTAATCGGATGGCTGCCGTATGAATTCGAAATGGCCAGGAACACCTGTTGGCTGGTGGGATCCACCACGATATCATTATTGAGCGTGGTGCCCCACGTTTGGGTCAGGTAAGCGGCCAGGGGATCCGGCGAGGTGCCGAATTGGGTCAGCAACGTTGGATCTTCCATGACCACCAGCGATCCGCCCTTGGCGACGTAGTCCTCAAGCACCTTGGTCTCTTGTGCCGACAGGGGTTTTTGAGGGCCTGCCACGATGACCGCATTGGTTCCATCCGGTATCTTGGTCTCATTCAAGAGATTGATGGTTTTTACCGTGTAATTTTTGGCTTCCAGAGCGGTTTTTACCTTGTTAAAGGCGTTATTGCCGCCCGAGGTATCATTGATGTCGTGTTCGCCATCGCCGGTGACAAAATAAACCGTGCGCTGGCCGGGGTTAGCCAGGCGGATCAAGGCAGTGGTCATATTCTGTTCGTCGATGGTTGTGACCGGCTCCTGCCTTCCGGCCATCGTGAGCACGACGGTCCCGTCCGTCTGGACTTTGGCTGCCTGGGCTGCAACTGGATTGGCTTCCGGATCGATAAATTGATAATTGAATTTGCCGTTGGAATCGGCCTTATAGTCCTGGAGCAGCGAGCGAGCCGTATCGCTGGGTGTGCGGCTGGTGAAAAAGGCTTCGGCCATGACCGGCTGGGGCAGAGCTTTTAGCGCATTGAGCGTCACGGTGGAAAGCGTGTGAGATTTATCTTCGGTCAGATCCCAGCGTTTGGTATGGTTGGTCACGATATAATTGACCACCACCAGGATGCCCAGCACGGCCAGGACCAAAACGAGGATATTGCTGCCATAGCGGGCCTGGCGCCCGGTCAGGGCCGTTCGCACGTGTTGCGGATCGAGCAATGCGTACATTGCCAGGCCGATTACAATCAGTCCCAGGCTGATTTGCAGCCAGAGGTTGAATGTATGCTGCACGATATACAGGCTGATCGAAGCCAAAGCTGCGACCAGGGCCAGGTAAAGTCCAATCGGAGCGAGCTTGGTTGGTTGTAGCTTCATTATCGCCACCTCCTCGACTCAACCGACACGGTGCTGATGACGAGGCCGAACACGGTGACGCTGAGGTAATAAACCACATCTTTTAGATCA
The DNA here is from genome assembly GCA_021789855.1 of Chloroflexota bacterium. GTDB lineage: Bacteria > Chloroflexota > Anaerolineae > Anaerolineales > Anaerolineaceae > JAJYIW01. The sequence continues at coordinate 6,729 of JAJYIW010000130.1, forward strand.
ATAATGCCGGTGTAAAAGGTGTTGTAAAAATGTTCGCTCATATCCAGGGCTCGCAGGAGGTCGCCTCCCGTGCTTCCCATGGCCTGGGCAGGATAGCTGATCATCCAAAGCGCCAAAAAGATCACCAGGGTAACAAAGAAGACGGCGATCTGGTTGCTGAAGAAAGAGGAAACCGCGACGCCGATTGCCAGGAAAGCTGCGACCATTAAGACCACCCCCAGGTAGGCAGTGACCATCATCCCCTGGTCAATGCCGGGTTGTTCAAGCTGGTTTAAAATGATGGGGAAGATCCAGGTGATGACAATCAGCGTCAGGGCAAACAAGAACCCGCCCAGCCATTTTCCTATTACCAGCTCCCAATCTCGCACGGGAGCGGTGAGGAGGAGTTCCATGGTGCCCATGCGCTGTTCATCGGCCAGGGAGCGCATGGTGATTGCCGGGCAGGTGAACAACAAGAGGGTCACCAGCGGCGCGACCACGATCTGGACGGTGGGAGCATATTGCTGCGCAATGGCTGCGACCACATTCGCATAAAAGATAATCCCCAAGATCAGGAAGATCAGGAAAGCCACTGCATAAGCAACAGGGCTGATAAAAAACAATTTATACTCTCTACGAGCGATGACCCAGATATTGCGCATATTTCTTAATTTCTCCTTAGGCTGATCCTGTCTGGCTGCAGTTAATGGGCGTTAATCACTGTTGGCCAGTGTTCCATCAATGGATGGCGCTGGCGGTTCATCCCGCGTGAGCTGCAGGAATATCTCTTCCAGGCTCAAGTTCTCTGGGTGAAGCTCCAGAAGATCAAAACCGCCCTGGACGACTGCCCTGGCTACTTCCGGACGGACATCCTGGTTGGCAGCCGTCTCAAACTCCAGCGAATTATCATGCTGAACGTTAACCGCTGAAACACCGGGGACTGTTTCGACCACAGCAGCAGCGTCATCGATTGAGCCCCGGACGCGCAAGATCACTTTTTGCGCCCCGGTCAGGCGGGTTTGCAGATGCTCGGGCGTATCTTCGGCCACGATCTGGCCCTTATTGATAATCAGGACCCGGTTGCAGATTTGTTGGGCTTCTGAAAGGATGTGAGTTGAGAGCAAAATGGTCTTTTCTTTGCTGATATCCCGGATCAGGTTGCGGACGTCGAGGATTTGAGCGGGGTCCAGGCCGATCGTCGGCTCGTCCAGTATCAATACTTGCGGGTTGTGGATCAATGCCTGGGCCAGGCCGACGCGCTGGCGCATCCCTTTCGATAACTTGCTGATATACCCATCGGCCCTTTCTTCCAGGTGAACCGCTTCCAAGACATCATCGACGCGGTCTTCAACGTCTGGCACATTGTGCAAATCGCCCATGTATTTCAAATACTCAAAAACAGTCATATCTGGATACAACGGGACGGTTTCGGGCATGTATCCTACGATGCGCCGGACCTCAAGCGATTGTTCGATCACATCAAAACCGCCGATGGAAGCTGAACCGGAGGTGGGGGGCATGTAACCGGTCAGGATGCGCATGGTGGTGGTCTTTCCCGCTCCATTCGGTCCTAGAAAGCCCAGGATTTCGCCACGTTCCGCGTTAAAGGTAAGGTTGTCAATTGCCCGTCGCGATCCGTAGTCTTTCGTTAATCCAATAACATTGATCATGCCACGCTCCTTGCACAGCTTAGTACAGAGTGAACCGACCTTCTGGTTTGCCTAAACCCAGGCTTGTCAGGACTATCTATTATAATATATGAGGAAATCATATTCGAGTGAAAACCCACCATTTGGCTTCATTTTTAATCGATAAACACTATACAACATGGAAGGCATTCGCGTCAAGGCATCTGCTGGGGTTCTAATCAAACGCTAATCTTTAGCGCTGATTGACTTTTTAAAAGTCCAGGTTTATAATTTGCCCTGTTTTTTTTAAGCCAAACCTTACAACTGTTTCGGAGGGAACATGGATATTCTCGGTCTCGCAAGGCATGGGCTCGATAATTTCGAGCAAATAGCCATCGTATGCGTTTTAATTGTAGCCTTTATCAGTTTGCTCTACGCGTGGTTGTTACGGGGAAATGTTCTTAAAAAAGACAAGGGCAGCAAAAAAATGCAGGAGGTATGGGAAGCGATCCGGGTGGGAGCCGAAAGCTATCTGAGTCGGCAGTTAAAGACGATCCTCCCGGCAATTGTTCTTCTGGCTGTGGCGCTTTTCCTCAGCGTTTATGTGGTTAAGCCCAGCGTTGAGGCGGTGAATGAGTTTGGCCAGAATGCGCTTATCGTGGTGGCCATTGGCCGGACGGTGGCGTTTATTGTCGGCGCATCTTTCTCGCTCATCGTAGGCCAGTTGGGCATGCGCATGGCCATTCAAGCCAATGTGCGGGCTTCTTCTGCCGCCCGGCGTGGGTTCAATGAGGCCCTCTCAATCGCTTATTACGCTGGCACGATCACCGGTATGCTGACCGATGGCCTGGGCTTGCTCGGCGGCACCACGATCTTCATTATTTTTGGCACTGCCGCCCCGGATGCCTTGCTCGGCTTCGGTTTCGGTGGAACCTTATTGGCCCT
>JAJYIW010000131.1 GCA_021789855.1 Chloroflexota bacterium
GGGGAATGGTTAAATGAGGCTCTTCATTTTCAAGATAGTTTACTGGTTGTGCGCCCGGATATTCCCGATCATCCGGGGCTGTGTTGGCGCATTGGATGACGCGTGGAGAAAGTAAATGCCATTCCAGCAATAAACGATCGGTCGGCCCACCCGCATCAATCCCTTTCATCCGGCCATAATAATCCGGATAAAAGGTAGAAGCAATCCCGCCCAGATGGTTGATATTAATTTCAGCGTTCGCCGCCCGCAGTGGATCGACCGTCCAACGCAAGAGGGTCACCCCATGCTCCAGGCACCAGGAACGCTGAAACCACTTTAGCCGGGTGCCAATCCCCAGGCTGCGCCACTCTTCGATGGTGGCTAAGAGCTGGGAATGCTGGATGGCTGGATCCCGCGTGGGAAAACTGAATACCAGGCTGACCATCTCACCTTGTGATGTGAACGCGCCTGCCAGGCATCCGCCTTCCTGCTGGGTTGGGATGAGCCATTCCTTAGGATGCGGGCAAACATCCAGGCCCCATACCTGGCGTTGAATTTCCTCAGCGGCTTCCATATCCTGGATGTTGCGTAACTCCCTGAGTTCGATAGGGCCCCTGGAGGTCTCCAGAATCATGGCTTGATATTCTCAACGCTCAGCGTACAGCGTTCTAGAAATTGGCGGTTTAAGGTCACGCCGATGCCAGGCCCAGAAGGGACTGGCATGAATCCCCCTGCAGTCTCAAGGGGTTCATTGACAATATCCTGTTGCCAGTAACGGCTGCTGGAGCTGGTATCGCCAGGCTTAATGAAATTGGGCAGAGTCGCCAGGTGAATATTGTGCGCCCTGCCAATGCCCGTTTCAAGCATCCCACCACACCAGACTGGCACGCCAAACGAGGCAGCCACGTCGTGTACCTGGCGGGCCTGCAGGTGGCCGCCTACCCTCCCCACTTTAATATTGATGACTCGACCGGCATTTATTGAAAGCGCCTTGCGAGCATCTTCTGGTGATAAGATGGATTCATCCAGGCAGATCGAGGTTTTTAATTGGGATTGTAGCCTGGCATGGTCAAGGATGTCATCATAAGCCAGGGGCTGCTCGATGTAATCCAGGTGAAACTCATCCAAAGCCTGCAATACCTGAATGTCAGATAGCGAGTAACACGAGTTAGCGTCCACAGTTAAAACAGCCTGGGGAAAATATTGCCGGATATAGGCAATCAGGCGGGTATCCCACCCCGGCTTGATTTTCAATTTAATCCGCTGGTAACCCTGGCTCAGGTGCTTTTCAACCTGCTCACGAGTCTGCTCAAGTGATTTTTGGATCCCCAGGCTGACCCCGACGGGTATTTCAGACCGATTCCCCCCGAGCAATGCTTGCAGGGGCAGGCCCAGGCTTTTAGCCCAAAGATCCCAAAAGCCCATTTCTACCAACGCTTTGGCCATCCGGTTGCCCCGGAACGGGCGAAAACTATCCCAGAGGTCTTGCGGGTGGTGGATATCCCGGGCTAATATGGTCGGGAGTAAGGTCTCTTGTATGAGTGGAAGAGCCCCGCCGATAAATTCTTCGCGAAAAAGCGGAAGCTCTTCCATCACCCCTTCTGCATAGCCCTCCAATCCACCGGCAAAGAGGGTAAGGATGGGAATGGTACGCTCAGTTTGCACCCCAAAAGAGGTTTCAAAAGGGCGGAGAAGATTCAATTTGATGAGACGTAACTCGGCGCGGTCAATCTTCATGATCAGTGATTATCCATTTTTAACGTTGAGGCTTAACGAATATTGATTTTACCCCTATTGGTGAGCCTTAGATAATAGGCCAGCCCGGGAAAAGATGGGTAAGCACGATGTTCACGCCGATGACTAACAACAGGATGCCCCCAATAATCTCCATCTTCTTTCCAAAATGATAGGACATCTTCTCACCTGCCAGCAGCCCCACCGCTGACAAGGTGAGAGTCACTACGCCGATCATGATGGACGGTAAGAGCACCGGAGTTTTAACGATCGCCAGGCTTAATCCAACTGCCATCGCATCCAGACTGGTCGCAACGCACAACATGATCAGCGTCTTTCCCCGCGAGGGATCGTGTTCAAATCGTTGTTTATCCGGGTTTAAACCGGAATGGATCATATTAAAACCGACGTAACCCAGAAGAGCCAGGGCCAGCCAATGATCAAATCCGTTGATAAAGTTGGCGATAGTGCTTCCAGCCAGCCAGCCCAATAGAGTCATCATCATCTGGAAGAAACCAAAGTGGAAAGCAAGGCGGAACCTGGCTTTAAAATAATTTGCCAGCCCGGATGTGCCTACTCCTAAAGAAACCGCGAAAGAATCCATTGCAAGGCCTACGGCGATAATAAAAGAAGTCAACAGATCCACGCGAACCACTCCTTCAATTGTGCACACCGTTGTAAACCATAAAAAAAACCACCACAACCAGGGTTATGGTGGTCTCGCTAGTCATCGAGCGCTGGGTTGCCGGGAGAATTTCTCCGGTATGTCGACAGCCCATCCTGTTGGGAACACAGGCAGCTACTCCCCATCCATTCAACGGTAACTTTTAACCATTATAATGATAAAAGGTTTCAGCGACATGACCTTTGGGTAGAACATGACAAAAGAGGGTGAAATATGTGACTTTCTTCAGGACGAAAAACTCTCCTACCAGCTTTGCAGCATCGCTTCAAAGTGGCACAATTTATGTATCACGATCGGTAATGTTTAGATTGAAACGCCAGGTCTGGAGAATCAGCCTTGAAACATATACCTTTCATGTTTGCCATCCTTTGCCTGTTAGCTATATATTCCAAGTTTCAGCTAATAAGAAGCACGATCACCTGCCCGTCAGCAGCTCAAGAACCTTTCAATCTGACGATCGATGGCATTGATCTCCACGGCTGTCTGCCGTTTAAAGCGGACTCAGGCTGGATCCAAAATTCAAAGGGTGGGCCTATAAAAAGCGCGTACACAGGAGGTACACAAGCCAGCTTTTCCATTACCGCCATCCCCTTTGGATCGGTGGATCCCGAAGAAGCTTTCCCAGCGGTAACCGAATCGACCAGCCAGGAGACCCTTCACAGCGTCTTGATAGCAGCTCGCCGTTTACAAGATCCGGCGGTTCACGAAGGCCCTACGGCGCATATTTTTGGCCAATCCGTCAAAGGGATTGTCAGCAACATCAGCCTTCCAGGCGTTGGAACGCCCTCCCAAAAGACCAGACTGACCGAATGGTTGATAATCGCAGGTGAACGTTTATGGATTATCCGGGCTATCCAGGCCAACGCACGGGCGCTTTTGAGCCCCGAAACCACGATAGCCCTGGATATTGAGAGCGATCATGTGGGAATGCAAGCCAAATCCTCTGCAGCGGATCATGTCATCCACTTACCGTTAATCTCCGTACAAGAGAGCCTGCCGACTGCCACCGCCACGCCCACCGCTACCCCTTCCTACATGAAACCCTGGTTGCTGCCCACACCCAGCTTTTGGAGCGGAAACTGCGATCTCGGTTATTATAAATACTACGGCTATTACAATTCTTTTTCCCTGGGCACTTCGTTTCGAAATGTAACCGCCTGTGGCCCACTTCCCATGTATGGCTACTACAACGTATTAAAATATTTCTATACCGGCGCTTTCCCGGTGTATGAATTTCAGTGTGTAGAAATATCGCTGAGGTTTATGTACCTGGCGTATGGTGTAGCGCCTTACATGGCGAATGGCAACCAAATTGTGAGCAATTATTCGGGCACTGCTTTGCAGAAAATTTCCAATTCCACCGTTGGAACAGTCCCCCTCCCCGGAGATATATTGAGCTATTGCCCTTATTGTTATTTTGGCCATACATCCGTCGTCATTGCATCCAGTGTGGATGCAAATGGTAATGGTTCTATAACCGTGATGGAAGAAAACTGGACCGACAATGGGCAAACCATCTTACCGGTCACGAATTGGACTGTCAGTGGAGGAAACTCAGGCTGGGTGTATGGCTGGCTTCACCCCAGCAATAACTATACGATCGCGCCCACCTCTACCCCCACAGCAACTCCAACGGCGACTCCAACGAACACCTCTACCCCCACTGCGACTCCAACGCCGACTCCGACGGCGACTTCAACCTCGACTCCAACGCCCACTTCTACCATGACTCCAACGCCTAACAATAACCCCGAATCCGAGATGTTTATCTACCTGCCCTTAGTCATATATCCCGATTGTTGAGCCCCCTCTATCTGTGAGTCCCTCACTCCCCAGGACCAGCGCCGGCAACCTCCATAGGAACAAAATGGCGATACTGGGTGAAGTTTGTTTGAAACGCCCGAGCCAGCTTTTTAGCCTGCTCATCGTACCTGGCAGGTTCGGCCCAGGTCTGGCGTGGATCAAGCACCCGATCCTCTACTTCAGGGCAATGCACGGGCACTCGTAAACCGAAATAGGGATCCAGGCGCATGGGCATATCGGCCAATTGGCCTGATAAAGCTGCACGAACCATCGCCCGGGTATCGGGCAGATTGATCCGCTTTCCAACCCCGTATGGCCCCCCCGTCCAACCGGTATTGATCAACCAAACCTGCACGTGATAGGCGTCGATTTTTTCTCCTAGCAGGTTAGCGTAAACGCTTGGATGGCGTGGAAGGAATGGGGCTCCAAAGCAGGTCGAAAAAGTGGCCTGGGGTTCCTGGGATAGGTCTTTTTCGGTGCCCGAAAGCTTCGAAGTGTAACCGGAGAGAAAATAGTACAGAGCCTGATTGCGGGTCAAGCGTGCCAGGGGCGGCATGACCCCAAAAGCATCCGCCGTTAACAAGAATATGTTTGCCGGATGGCCGGCCCGCCCCGTCAGGATAGAGTTGGGCACGTAATCGATGGGGTACGCTGCGCGGGTATTTTCCGTCGCGCTCGCGTTGGTGAAATCCACCTTGCGAGTGACCGGATCGACATACACGTTTTCCAAGACGACCCCAAAGCGGCGAGTCGAATCATAAATCAACGGCTCAAGCTCTTTCCGCAAACGGATCGTCTTGGCATAACATCCACCCTCAAAATTGAACACCCCATCATCACCCCAGCCGTGTTCATCATCGCCTATCAAAGGGCGGCCTGGGTCAGAAGACAGGGTGGTTTTCCCGGTCCCTGATAAGCCGAAAAATAAAGCCACGTCACCCGCACCACCCACGTTAGCCGAGCAGTGCATGGGGAGAATGCCGCGTTGGGGTAATAGATAGTTCAACACTGAAAAGATAGATTTTTTGATTTCACCCGCATAACGAGTGCCACCAATTAACGCCAATCGCCGGCCAAAATGGATGGTGACAAACACCCCTGTGCGGGTGCCATCCGTCTCGGGGTCAGCATGCAAGCCCGGCACCGAAATCAAGGTGAACTCCGGAACTGCCTCATCAAATTTCTCCTGGGGAAGGCGTAAAAACAAATTACGGGCAAACAAACTTTGCCAGGCCAGGTCGGTGATGATCCGTATGGGCATCTGATAAACCGGGTGAGCCCCCACCATCAAATCATGGATAAACACGTCCCGGCTTTGCAAATAAGCCGCCACTTTCCAATAGAGCCGGTCGAACTTCTCCGGTGAAAGAGGGTGGTTGACCGCGCCCCAGTCGATCCCATCGTCTTTTACGGCTGGATCCTGTACGATAAACTTGTCATTCGGCGAACGCCCGGTGTAAGGCAGGGTGTTAACAATGACGGCCCCCAGGTTGCCCAACATCCCTTCATCCCTGCGAATGATCTGCTCAACCAGCGCCGATTCCCCCAGGTTCCAATATTCCCGGTTGAGCCCGGTCAATCCATGGTGCTCTAGCCCGTACGTGCTCGGATTTCCGATTTTATCATCCATGTTGACCTACCTTTTTTTGAATAATGGTCAGTCTCAAAAGATGGTGCAGAGGGTAGCTCACCTAATGTATGTATACCGACTATTCTAGACAGATTATATACCTATATGAACTTCTAAAAGGAATATCGGAAGTAACGCAAAGGCACCCAGAAGGCGTACATATTTTTAATATTGGCCTTTTCACCTCACCTGCCATAAGGCCATATTGATCAAGTTATGGTTGGCTTGCCCCCAGCGCCAACCAATGACGCTGAAATGACGATATTATTGATGGATCGCCGGCGGATTTTCGCTGTCGATCCCTGGATCGAACAGGTGGATATTATCCATGTTGAGAGCCAGTTGCACTTTATCGCCCACATTGAAAGCGGTGCGAGGGTCGACCCGGGCGACAAAGGGATTATGACCGCTGTTCAAGTGGACCATGGTCTCGTAGCCCATGAGCTCGATCACATTAACCGTCGCCTCCATGGGCTCGGCATGGATACCAGGAGGGACAAAGGCCGGGTTATAGATATCCTCAGGGCGAATGCCAAAGATGATGGACTTCCCCGCGTAGGATAAATAAGTACTGGCTGAGCTCTCGGGCACTTTCACCACAAAATCGCCAGTCTCGAAATAAAGGCTATTATTATCTTTTTTTAATTTCCCATCGCAGAAATTCATGGCCGGGGAACCGATAAAACCAGCTACAAATTGATTAGCCGGGTGATTATACAGGTTTTGCGGTGTGTCCAATTGTTGGAGCACCCCTTTATTGACGACGGCGATGCGGGTGGCCATGGTCATCGCTTCGATCTGATCATGGGTCACGTAAATGAATGTCGTTTGAATACGATGGTGCAGCGTGCTGATCTCTGCGCGTGTCTGAACCCGCAGCTTGGCATCCAGGTTAGAGAGCGGTTCGTCAAATAAAAACACCTTGGGCTCACGGACAATCGCTCTACCCAGGGCCACCCGTTGGCGCTGCCCGCCTGAAAGCTCGCGCGGTTTTCGCTTAAGTAAACCTTCAATCCCCAGGCTTTGAGCGGCTTGCTCTACCCGGGATTTGATTTCAGCCTTGGGCACTTTACGCAGCTTCAAGCCAAACGCCATATTATCATAGACGCTCATGTGGGGGTAAAGGGCGTAGGATTGAAAAACCATGGCAATATCCCGGTCCTTGGGCGCGAGATCATTCACGACCTGGCCGTCAATTTTCACCTGTCCCTGGGTCACTTCCTCAAGTCCCGCCAGGCAACGTAACGCTGTGGTCTTCCCACAACCTGAGGGCCCGACTAAAACGAGAAATTCCTGGTCTTCTACTTTGATATTTAAATCATTTAAAGCAGTAAAGTCCCCAAACTTCTTGCTTACATGCTCATATTCAACGCTGGCCATCGTATCCTCCATTTCAACAGAATATAGTGATGCTATTATACAACGCATCTCTCAACTCGGGAGATGGAGGATATTTTTTAATTGACAGGTAAACAGGCCGTTGAAGAGTCCATCCTCTTAATCATTGCTCTGGGGATGGACTCTTTAACCTGCCCTGGATGGCAGTTATTTATGGCTCAAACCGGCTGCCTGGTGCTGCGTTGTATGGAACCCTGAGAAAAGATTGGCAAAGAACACTTTGAATGAGCTGGGCCGATTCTCCTGTTTCGCCTCTGATTCTTCAGCTGCCAGCTCAGCAGTCATCAATGCCAGCTTTTTTTCCGTTTCGCGGGCACTCATCTCGATTTCTAAAGCCCCTTTAGCAAAATAGCTTTTCTCGGGCGTAATTTTAGAATAATAATAGTCAAACATTGGGTCACTCCTATCTTATTAAATATAAAAAGCAAGCCTTTCACCGTTCATGTTGCCGACAGCCAACCATTTAAGCTCTCTCGCTGTCAAAAGGTACATGGATATCCATATACCGTTCTTCAACGCCTACGAGGTTAGCTGCCGGGCTCGAACAGAAGACTTGCTCTACAACCGGCCCTTTCAGGCCTGGTTGATTCGCCCCATGATAGGATTCCCCGATCCAAAGATTCGGCGTAAACGATTCAATTGAACCTGTTATACCATAACCCTTCTCTAATATCTATTAGATTATGGTTAACATTTGATTATATTTATGTCATCTGCACAGCCAGCGCTATCGAAAGTAAACCGAGGTTGGACGTTTAGGAGTTAGTATTGGCGAATAATCTTGCTATTTGCCCAAAAATACACTATAAATCAGGAGAATGAATATCATCCTTTCCACTCCAGTCCGATTCGTCATCGCTCTCGCCCTGGGTTTCCTCGTCGGATTCGAGCGTGAAAGCACAGAGCATGGTCAAAAACACCGCATCTATGCTGGCATCCGCACCTTTACTATCCTGAGCCTGTATGGGTTTGCCTGCGCGTGGTTATCCCTGCAAAACATTCACCTGGCAATCCCGGTAGGGTTGGTGTCAGTAGCGGGAATACTCCTGGTGGAATACCTGGATAAGCTTAAACACGACCGGGTTGGTTGGACCAGCGAATTATCCGCTTTGCTTGTCTTTGTCACGGGTGCCTTAACCTTATTAACCGATGCCTGGTTGCCTTTGGCGCTTGGGCTGGTCAATACGTTTCTGTTAACGGAAAAAACAGACCTGGGCCAGTTTGTAGAACGGCTTAATAAAGCCGAGTTTATGGCCGTTGTAAAATTCCTCCTGGTCACATTAATCATCTTGCCCATCTTGCCCAACCAGGATTACACCTCATACAACCTCAACCCCACCCATATCTGGGAAATCGTCATCCTGGTTTCGGCCATCGGCTTTGTCGGTTATTTCCTTTCCAAGCAATTTGGGGAAAAAGCCGGGCTATGGTTGTCTGGGATATTAGGCGGCATTGTGTCCAGCACAGCCGTCAGTGTTGCGGTGGGGCGCATTGCTCAACGTGACCCCAGCCAGAGCCAAAGCGCACTCCAGGCCTCGATCCTATCCAGCGCGGTGATGTACCCGCGGATGCTGGTGCTGATCGTTTTGGTCAACCCCGCCATTGGATTATTCATCGCCTGGAAGATGGCGGCTCTCACCATCATCGGGGTTATCTTAGCCTTCACCATGAAAACAACGCCTGTGGTGGTAACCCCAAAGCCAGAGAAAGCAGGCCAACCCACCAAAACGCCATCACCGCCCGCGCAAAAAAAAGGCGCGATTATATCTCAAAATCCATTTGAGCTGATGCCGGCGTTGATCTTTGCAACGTTATATATCGTGCTCACCGTGGTCACCGAGTTAATTTTTCAATACCTGGGGAATCCCGGCCTGTTAGGTCTATCCACTATCGTCGGGTTGACCGATATTACCCCCTACGTTCTATCGATCATCCATCGCGGTGATTTAACCCTCCCATTAATCAATTCGGCGTTAATCATTTCGATGATGAGCAACACCATCATCAAAGGCTTTTATTT
>JAJYIW010000132.1 GCA_021789855.1 Chloroflexota bacterium
ACCACCGACGCGGTCGACGCGTAGCCGGATTGAAATTGGGTGAAGGGGGGAGTCTGGACTGAGCCCATTTCCCAATAAGAGTAGGCGCGGACGTATTCCAAGCGGTTGATCGCGTTGAACATCGAAGATAGAACTAAAGCCGGGTCGGAGCGGTCGTCGAGGTAATTGCGGTTGGAGATATCCTGGGTGTTGGTGATGGGCGCCGTAGGATAAGGCTGGGCAGCGCGGGCAATCCCATCGCAACTGTGGATCAGCAAACTCTGGTCGCTGCTTCCGCTGGGAGCCAGGGACGCCTGGCCGTCTTCGATCAACAACGGGACGAAGGGGGGGATCGCCTGGGCGCCCGGGCTGCCCAGGTGCATGTTATAACAGGCGGTATAGGTCTGGGTTGTGCCATCATCCTGGGTGGCCTTGAGCAGCACCCCGATGGAATAATAATACTGGCCGGCGCCCTCGTCATGAAAGACCGGGCCAATCTTGACCTGGATGGCGTGGGTGGTCGCGTATCCTTGTTCAAAGGTGGCGAATGGGGCGACGTGGTTGTTCCCGGTGTTATTGCTGTCCCAATAGGAATAGGCCCGCGCGAATTCCTTGCGGTTGATGGCGTTAAATAGCGACTGGATCACGCCGGTGGCGGTGCTGCGATCGTCCAGGTAGGGATAGGCATTTTGGCTGACCGGGGTGAGGGAAGGCGCCGGGCTGGCCGTCCGGCTGGCAGTGACCGCGGGGGTGGTGGTGGCGACCTGGGCCGCCGGCGAGGGGGTAGCGCTGGCTGCCGCCGCTGGCGATGGCGTGGGGCTGGCAGGCAAGGCCGGGCTGGGGGATGCCGTCAGCGTGGTTGCGCTGGAGGGCGAGGTGGCGGTCATGGCGGATGAGGTGAGGGTGGCGTTATGGGATAAGGTGGGGGTGGCGGTCTGGATGCCGACCTGCAAAGCGGTGCAGGCCATGGTGGTCAGCAAGATTAAAACGAGGAAAAGGTGTACGGGTTTCATTGGATACCTGACTATTAATAAGATCGACGGAATGCAAGATGATTGTAGTCCTGATTAACCAGTTTAACCAGTGGAAGTTGCAGGTTTATTACAGGTTTTTAGGATTCGGTTACAGAGTGGTCACACCAAACCTGATACAAAGATGACACGAAACTTTTGGCAAATGCTATAAATCATCCTCATCGGGAAAGATCCTCCAGGGTGTACGCTGGCCGGCAAAGGTGGGACTGAGCCTTCAAGCGACCCTGGCTATTATTATCGATTTCAGATCCTTAATGGTGAGCCTATGCGTCGAGCCTTTGGTCGTCTCCTGGTATCCATATTGGTCGTCCTGGCCAGCCTGCTTTCCCCCGTTCAACCCAACCTCACCCCCGCCTCTGCCGCGATCATTACCGACCGCGCCATGTATTTCCCCGCGACCCTCGGTGGCGGGGGAGCGTACATCACGGTCCCGCGCACCAGCTCGCTCAACGACCTCACCCAGATCACCCTGGAGGCCTGGGTCAAGCGGGTGGATGCATCGCGTACTGAGACGATGATCTGCAACCAGTACGCCTTTTCTTACTGCCTGGGCTTTATCGGCGGGCAGATCTTTTTCACCACCAACGGCTCGAGCTCGCAAGTGACGAGCACCGGCACGGTGGCGGCCAATCAATGGACGCATATCGCCGCGACCTACGCCAACGGGGTCAGCTCGATTTACATCAACGGCATCCTCGATACCAGCGCATCCAACCCCTGGGGTATCGGCCAGCCGGCCATGGCCGGCAGCATTGGCATTGGCGCCGATTTATCGTCAGGCCTCACTCCCATCTCCTACTTTGAGGGCTGGATGGACAACGTCCGGGTGTGGTCGGTGGCGCGCAACGGCTCCGACATCCGCGCGGGCATGTTCCTCGAGCAGGCCGGCTCCGGCCAGTCCGCCGGCCTGGTATCGGAATGGGCCCTCAACGGCAATGCTGCCGACAACACCGGTTATAACGATGGCACCGCCAACTACACGGTGAACGTGACTGACGGGGCGATCCCCAATGAATTGAGCATCCCCCAGGTGGGAACGGCCCCCACGTTGGACGGGTTATGCGGGGATACGACCGAGTACAACGGCGCGGTGCAGGTGGTGGCCTCCTCGACGTACCCGCCTGGCACCTACGTCTACCTGGAGCGCACGGCCACCGACCTGTGGGTGTGCTTTAATAACCTGACGGCTCCTGCCTGGAGCGGTGACAACTGGGCGGCGGTCTACCTGGATCCCCAATACACCCGCGACGCGCTGGCCCAGCCTACCCAGCTTTCCCTGGAGGTGCACAATAACGGTACCCTGCAAGTGCGCGCCGGCGACTCGGCCGGCGGGTACACCGCCACATCGGCCTACAACGGCGAGTGGGACGGTAAATACATGCTCTACAACGACGGACTGCTCAACCATTATTCGGCGGAGTTCCGCATCAGCAATGCCCTGCTCAACGCCACCGCTGCGACCAAAGTGATCGGGCTGTCCGTGGCCCAGGAGCAGATCGGCGGCCCAGGCGACAACCGCCTGTGGCCAGCCCTGGCAACGGACGCCAGCCCCGTCACCTGGGGCGGGGTGGTGCTGGATGGCACCGGCCCCACGCGCACCTTCAGTGGCCACGTCCAATACGTGCCCCAGGGCAGCCAGGTCACATCCCCGATTCCGGGTGTGGGCGTGCAGCTCATCGGGATTGCCCTTAACAACACCCGCTCCATCGTCGCCACGACGACCAGCCTGGCGGACGGTTCTTTCTCCCTGACCAGCAACGATGATAATGCCTATCACCAGCTGGTGGTCGACCCGAACACCTTCCCGCAGGGCTTTATGCCGTATAGCGCAGCGGGGTATTCGCCCGCGGTCCCCCTGAGCGACACCGTTCTCACCTTCGGTACGGCCGGAGCCGGGACCTACGGGTCGAATCTCTTCACCATGACCGATGACCGGCCGGCCCTGGTTGACCTGTCGAATGCGCCCTATTTTCTGATCATCGCCCCCCAGGCGACCATCGCCCAGGGCGCGCTGGATGATTTTGTGGCCTATAAGCAGCGCCTGGGCTTCCAGGTGGAGGTGGAGAGCGTGGAATTTGCCATCGCCAACACCTCCGGTGGCAATCCCACCGAGCACATCCGCGCCCTCGAGATCAACCGGCTCAACACGTACGGCGGGCGCTTCGGCTACGTGATGCTGGTGGGGAGCGACCAGACGATCCCCTTCGGCCGCCTGGACGCAGGCGCGTTGACCAAATATGATTGTTTGTCCAACATCGGCTGGCCGTCCGATTGGGTCTACGCCGACCTGACCAGCAACTGGGACACCAATGGCAACCACTGCATGGGCGACGGCATCTTTGGCGATCCCAGCGTGCAGGCCAAGAACGGTTACGTCCCTGACAACGGCAACCTTTTCAACCTGACCGTGGCGGTGGGGCGCATCCCCTTTGACAACCCCGACACGGTGCGCTCCGTGCTGCAGAACAGCATTTCGTTCGAAATGGCGCCCTCTGACCTGAAGCGCCAGGCGCTGCTCTCCATGTCGATGATGGACCTGCACGGCCAGTGTTACGATACCAACCAGGGTAAGTACGGGCCGTGTTATTCCGGCACAGACGGCGCTTACCTGGGCCAGGCGCTTTCCACAAAGGTGCTGGCGCCGAACGGCATGGGGGTTTATCCGATGTACGAAAACCAGCCCACGCAGGTGGGCGGGGTGGCCACCGGGGCCTCGGGTTTTGTGACCACCGTCCAAGACACGTACGACAACCTGAGCGGGCAGCTCGCCAAGGCGTTTTACGGCCTGGTGGGGATCATGGGGCACGGGTGGAGCCAGGGGGTCGTGCGCACGTATTGGGGCGGGGATGCCAACGGCAATGGGCTGATCGATCAGCCTACGGCGCCTTTCCCGCCGGGCAACCAGCCCGTGGATGAAGTCCAGCAAACGGACATGTTCGACAATAATTCTGCGCCTTCCCGTGCGCCTGGCCAGGCGCCGGTGTTCCTTATCGGCGCGTGCGACACGGGCGAATTCAACGACCCCAACAGCCTGGGCGCCTCGCTGTTATCGTCCGGACAAGGAACGGCCTGGATAGGAGGCACCGAAACGGTGCCGTACTCGGGCGGGTGGCAGGCGCCCGGCGGAGGCGGCTTCCAGGATATCAACTTCCAGGTGGCGAACGCGATGCTCAACGGCAACCAGCGCCTGGGAGATGCCCTTTGGGACACCATGGGCGTTTACATGGCCTATGCCAGGCAACACCCCGCACAGGGCTGGTGGGCGCAAGATTACGACCTGTACGGCGACCCGACCCTGAGTTATTGGGGCAATGGCGGCGGGCAGGCGACGCTATCCCCCTGGCCGATGCTCCGGGCTGATTCGTACGGCCACGGTATGACCGGCCTGGTGGGCCCGACGACGCCCACGACCGCCTGGACTTACCCGGCGCTGGCGCGGGTGCTCGATCAACTCCCTCCCTCGCCGGTAGTCACCAACCACGGCGACGCCGTGATCGCGCAGAACAACACCATCGATGTGGTGGAGAACGGAAACCTGGTCACCCGCCTGACGATGACGGCGCCGGCTTATGGCACGCCGGCTATCGCGGCCGATGGCACCATCTACGCCCTCGATCGGGGCGGCAAGCTGTACGCGTTCTGGTGCGGCGGCGGCTCCGCCTGCAACTATACCCTGCACTGGTCGATAGACCTGGGGAGCTACCCGCTAACCAGCCCGGTGATCGGGCCGGACGGCCTGGTGGCGGTGGGTCACGCCGGCGACACGACGGCTTCGTCTTTGATTGCCCTGGTGCGCTCGGATGGTTTTCTCTTCCACGATCAGCCCATCCAGGGCCAGGCGGTGAGTGACCTGGTGGTGGGGGGCAACCGGGTGATCTACGCCACCACCGACGCCGGCGCGCTGTTAGCCTACGACTATACCTGCCCGTTTATGATCTGCGTGCGGACTGAGGCCTTTAATGGCCCGGCGTTTACCACCCCGCCATTGCTGTATAGCAATATCCTCTATGCCGGTCGAGCCGACGGGAGCGTGCTGATGATGAGCCCGGTTTCCCTGTTAGCCCTCCACACCTTTCAGGCGAATGGGGCGGTCATCTCTGGGCCGATCGTCGCGCCAGGCGGCTCGATTGTTTTTGGCACGGACGCGGGCACCTTGTTTGCTCTGTCAAACGGCATGACGCTTCGCTGGCAGGTTAACCTGGGGGCGTCCCTGGCTTCGGAGCCGGCGGCGTCGTCCACTGATGTGTACATCGCCAGCGGGAGCCTGCTGTATGCGTTCAATCCCGTCTCCGGCACCCTTGACTGGCAGGGCTTTCTGGGCGCCGGCGCGAACGGCGGCTCGGCTGCGGTGGGCTACGGGAGACAGGTGTTCGTCCAGACGCGGAACGGCCCCCTGGTCGACGTGGCCCAGCAGTGGAGCCCGCCCAGCCCTTGGCTGGCCGCCAACCCCACGCTGAAGGTCAACCTGGCGGGTGGGCCTCCCAGCAAAATGATCTCCCTGGCCTGGGCCAGTCCTTTCCCGGTGGGGATTGTCTTGAGCCCTGCGGCTACACCCCTCGGGTACCGCATCCAGCGCCGGCTCAACAACGGCCCCTGGGAGGACCTGGCGTTCGTCCCTTACGGGTCGCTCAGCTACGATGACTTGCTGATCCAGCCGGATGCGCTATACGATTACCGCATCCAGTTATTGGACTCGCAGGGCCACGACTCAGATTTCACCCTGTTGTCTGCACCAGCCGCCAGCCTGCCGGATGCGCCCGGAGCGCCGGTGTTGAGCCCGGTGGTCCCCCAGTCTTCCACCAGTCTGGCGCTGGCCTGGAGCCCTGGGTCGGGCGGAGCGGCGGCCAGTTTCCAAATCCAGCGCGCCCCCAGCCCCTCAGGGCCGTTCAGCCGGGTAGCTTCCGTGACCGGGGCGACCCTCAGCTTCACCGACACGGGCCTCTCGCCGGATACGGGTTACGCTTACCAGGTGGTGGCCGTCAACCCCAGCGGACAGAGCGCCCCTTCCAACGTCGAAAGCGGCGCCACCTGGCAGCAGACGCTGCCTGCGCCAACCCACGTCGTGGCGACCCTGCTGGATAAGTACCACGTCCAGGTGAGCTGGGACGCTGGCCCGGCGGGAGCGCAGGCGGTAATTGAGGTCAACCCGTTGGGGCTGGTAGGGTTCCAGCTGGCCGGCACGGCCAGCAACCTTGGCCCATTCGTCGGCACGATCACGGATCCTAACAGCTATACTTTCCGGGTGAAGTTCGTCATGGGCTCGGATGAGTCGCCCTACAGCGCCGTTACTTTGCGGGTGAACGCGGCTGGTTTCTCGCCGGTGTTCCCACGCTATGTGTACCTGCCGGAGGTGGTGAGGTAAAACGCCAGCATCCCGTCCAGGTTGAACAGGGTCTTTCTTTTATCCTGCTGGGCAGGTATACTGTCTGTATGGCACGTTTACAGGTTGGATTTTACAGGTTGGCAAAGGATAAACCAAGATGAATATCCAGGATCCAAAAGGATTTAAGTCTGCGCTGGGCGCCCAGTCGTACATCGCCAGCGATGAAATATCGACGGTGGTGTACCTGAGTCACACGCTGGGGAAGCCGGTGCTGGCCGAGGGGCCGGCGGGCGTGGGCAAGACCGAGCTGGCCAAGGCGGTGGCGGGAGCGATGGGGCGCGAGCTGATCCGCCTGCAATGTTACGAAGGGTTGGACGAAACCAAGGCGCTCTACGAGTGGGAGTATGCCAAGCAGTTGTTATACACCCAGTTGTTGCGCGATAAGCTTTCAGATACCTTATCCTCCGCGCAGACGCTGCGCGATGCGGTGGAGCGGCTGAGCAGCGAGGAAGATGTGTTCTTTTCGATGCGTTTCCTGCTGCAGCGCCCACTGCTGCGCGCCATCTTAAGCGATCAACCGGTGGTGTTACTGATCGACGAGATCGACCGGGCCGACGCCGAGTTTGAGGCGTTTTTGCTGGAAGTCTTGAGCGATTTCCAGATCAGCGTACCCGAGCTGGGCACGCTGCGCGCAGTGCACACGCCGTTTGTGCTGCTCACCAGCAACAATACCCGCGAGTTAAGCGAGGCGCTCAAGCGCCGCTGCCTGTACCTGTTCATCGATTACCCGGACCTGGAACAGGAGCTGGCGGTGGTGCGCATGAAGGTGCCCGAATTGCAGCCCAAGCTGGCGCGCCAGGCGGTGGAGATGGTGCAAAAGCTGCGCTGTCTCGACCTGCGCAAGGCCCCCTCCATCAGTGAAACGCTGGATTGGGCCAGGGCGCTGGTGATGTTGAACGCCTCCAGCCTGGATGAGAAAACGCTCCAAACCACGCTGACGGTGCTCCTGAAGCACGAGTCCGACCTGGCGCGGGTGCGCCAGCAGTCATACCGGTTGAATCCCGGCGACGAGCTGGGGAGCCGCGAGACGTTGGAAGGGCGCAGCCTGGGGGATGAGTATGGCGGGCGAGACGAACGGCGCCGCGATGACCGCCGCCCGGACGCGCGGAATGACTTCCCCAGGCGGCTGAGCCATTAGCCATGGACCGGCGCATGGTGGAATTTATCGCCGCGCTGCGTTCCAGCGGTGTGCGCATCAGCCTGGCGGAGAGCGGGGATGCCTTCCAGGCCATCGAGGCCATGGGAGCGGCCAACCGGGAGACTTTCCGCGTCAGCTTACGCACCACGCTGATCAAGGAACAGCGCGACCAGGCGATCTTCGATAAGCTTTTCCCCCTTTTCTTCCAGGCGAATTCGCCCCCGCCCATGCAAAATGGCGCTGGCCAGTTGAGCGCCAAAGAAGCCCACCTGCTGGCCCAGGCGCTGCAACACCTGGCGCGTGACCTGCGCCAGATGCTCGAGAAGCTTGCCAACGGGCAACCGCTCAGCGAGCAGGAGCTGCGTGAGCTGGATCAGATGGTGAATGGGAGTTCGTACCAGGACATGCGCTACCAGCGCTTACTGGCGCGCAAGATGGAAAATTTGCTCAACTTCCAGGAAGTTAAAGACGCCTTGCGCGAGGTGGCTGAAATCCTCCAGAAGATGGGGATGAACCGCGAGCAGCTCAAGCAGTTGATGCAAGCCATGCAGGGCAACCTGGAGTCCATGAAGGAACAGATTCGCCAGCACGCCGGGGAGACCATCCTGCGCAACCTGATCGAGCAGAAACCACAGTCGCCGCAGAGCGGGCTGCTCAACCGGCCTTTCCAGGCGTATTCTGAGGCCGACATGGCGCAGCTTCGCCAGCAGGTGCAGCGGTTGGCGGCGGCGCTGCGCACCCGCCTGGCCCTGCGCCTGACCCGCTCGCGCAGCGGCCAGCTCGATCTGAAGGCCACGCTGCGCGCCAATTTGAAGAATGGCTCGGTGCCGATCGAGCTGCGCCATCGCAACCGGACGCTCAAGCCGAAGCTGGTGGTGCTGTGCGATGTGAGCACGTCCATGCGCTACTGCTCAGAATTGATGCTCAGCCTGTTGCACGCCATCCAGGATCAGATCAGCAAAACGTCGGCCTTCACCTTCATCGACCACCTGGAATACGTGACGCCCTATTTTGAGCACCAGCCGCCGCAGCAGGCCATCGACCAGGCGCTGCGCCGGATGCCCGGCGGGCATTACAACACCGACCTGGGCTTTTCGCTGTTCAATTTTAGCGAGCAGTACCTGGACCTGATCGATCACCGCACGACCTTCATCGTGGTGGGAGATGGGCGCAACAATTACAACGACCCGGGCCTGGAATATTTTAAGACGCTCGCGCGGCGCGCCAGGGCGACCATCTGGCTGAACCCGGAGCCGGAGGTGGTGTGGGGCACGGGCGATTCGGACATGCTGCGCTATGCCCCGCTGGTCGACCGGACGTTCCAGGTGAGCAACCTGAACCAGCTTACCGCGGCCATCGACCAGCTCCTGGTGCACTAACGGTACCCCTCCCCTGAAATCGTTTCGATATTGGGGGAGGCTGGGAGGGGAAGGCAAGGACCGCAAAGCAAGAGGGGGATGTTATCCAGGGTATAATGGCGGGATACCAGGAGAACCTCCATGCCAGACCAAGACATCGATATCATCCAGCAGCAAATTGCCTATTACCGGGAGCGGGCGGGGGAGTACGATGAGTGGTTTTTACGCCAGGGGCGCTATGACCACGGCGAGGCGTTGAACCGGGCCTGGTTTCAAGAGGTGGCGCAGGTGGAGCAGGCGCTCGAGCGCTTCGCCCCGGTAGGGGAGGTGC
>JAJYIW010000133.1 GCA_021789855.1 Chloroflexota bacterium
GGAGAGTCTGGATGGACGGTGGAGCAACGCTGAACGGGTCGCGGAATTCACCCACGATTTCCTCGAGCAGGTCTTGCAAAGTCACCACGCCGGCCGTCCCGCCATACTCATCCAGGACAATAGCCATGTGCTGGCGGCGAGCACGGAACTGGCGCAAGAGATCGTTAACCGAGATGGTCTCAGGGACAAACAGGGCCTCCCTGGCCAGGCTGCGCGCCGGCTGCTCCTTATTATTCGGGTCTTGCATGGCCACCAGGATGTCCCTGACATGCACAATTCCGATCACCTGGTCGAGATTCTCTTCATACACCGGGAACTTGGTGAAGGAATGCTGGATGGCCAGGGGGATAATTTCACGCAAGGGCAGCCCCGCTTCGATAGCGACAATTTCTGTGCGCGGTACGGCCACCTGGCGCACCACCAGCTCGCCGAAGTCAATCACTGCAGACAACATATCCCGCTGAGGCTCTTTGATCACCGACTCGACTTCTGGCCCAGACACAATCTGCTTCAGCTCTTCCAGCGAATACACCGAGGTATTTTCATTCCCATCCTTTATTCCAACCAGGCGCAAACTCATCCGGGTTGCCCAGCCTAAAAGGTTGATCACCCCCTTAAAAAAGTGAACAAAGCCGTTCATCACCGGGGCGATTGCCAGGGCAACCCGCTCTGGAGCGTGCAGGGTGGCTTGCTTAGGCGCTTGTTCACCAAAGATCACCGTCAGCACCGTGATCAGGATCAGGCTCAAAATGAAGGGCAGGGCAGGTAAAAGGGTGTTGATCAATGCCCAGCCAGGCGGAAATCCCAGGGGTTGGAAAACCGGTACCAGCAGCGCCTGGAAAGTATTTTCCCCCACTGCGCCCAGGGCCAGGCTGGCCAGGGTCACGCCCAACTGCGACCCGGCGATCAGGCGGTTACGGCTGGCGCTGTTTTCCAACCAATCCCGGACAATTTTCACCGTCCGAGGATTGGCGCCCACCATCAAGTCCAGGCGCGCCCGGCGCGAAGCCACGGCAGCGAACTCCACGCTGACAAAAAAACCGTTTAGCCCAATCAACACTGGGATAAGGATCAGCCCCCAGAGAATCATCCTGTTTTTAAGATTACCGCCGCTCCGTAACCGACCACCGAGGATGGATCCCCGGTGCTGCTGGCCGATGTATCGTGATGTAAAACCCTGACCAGGTTCGCCCCCAATCTTCTGGCCGCCCACATCACCGCCATCACTGCTCCCAGGCCGCAGGCATAGCCTTTCCCTATCGCCTCCGCCTCATAAACCCCTTCTGGTGAAAAAGCCGCCATCTGCTCGAGCATATAACCATCCAATCGATCCGCTTCACGCTGGGAATAGAAATGGGAGAGGTCTGTGCTGGCCACCAGCAATGTCGCCTTCCCGGCCAGCACCTTGGCAATACCCTCGCCCAATGCTCGCGCCACCCGGGGCGACTGGTCGCGTACCATCACCGGCAGCAGCTTGAACGGCCCATCCAAGGCGCGCTGGAGAAATGGCAGTTGAATTTCCAGGGAATGTTCCCGGTCGCGCGCGACCACCGACAGGCCAAATCCCAGGGCCGGCTTAAGGCTGGCGTCCAGCTCAGACAGACCTTCCTGATCGATTTCAACCAACCCCAGGGGTGTGCTATAAGCGCGGTGAGCCGAGGTGAGCAACGGTTCAGGATAATACTCGTGCATGGGCGACACCACCGCCACCTGATCGACCTTAAGCCCCTTCACTGCCGCGTACGCGTATCCCGCCACACCGCCCGAGTACCGGTGGCCGGCGTGAGGAGCGATCAAGGCCACCACCTTTCCTTCCAGGGGTGGTAGCTGCGCTGCGCTGATATACCCATCGACCGCAGCCCCAAGCGCGGGAGCACGACCCTCATACCAGGTTCCTGCAATGGGAGAAGGCCTTACATCCGCGGGAGCTTTCATGGCGTTTACCTCATGAAAAGAAGAGGATCCACCCGGCCGAATTTGGCGCTGCGCAGCTCAAAGTGCAGGTGCGGCCCGGTGGCGTTACCGGTTTGACCAACGGCCCCGATCACTGCACCCTTTAACACACTTTGACCGCAACTGACGTCGATCGCGCTCAAGTGGGCATAGAGCGACTGCCAGCCATTGCCATGATCGACGACAATCTCATTGCCGTACCCCCACTGGCTGGGGCCGGCAAACACGATCACCCCGTTGTCAATCGCGTAAACCGGGTTGCCAATATCCCCGGCGATATCGATGCCATAGTGGTTGATCTCCGGTTGGAAGTGATACCCTGAGATCGAATGCATGGTGGTCGGCCAGACAAACGTGCCCGTCCCAATAAATCCACCGCTGACGTTCTTGCAGGCGCCTGGGCCTAGATAGGAATAGGAAGCAGCGGTCGAGCGGGTGATCTGAGGGGCGTTGGCGTCGCTATACGTGCCATGCCCGCCAGGGATAATTAACATGGTGCCAGGGGCAATATTGGGATGGGAAAAATCGCCCACGCTGGCTATGGTCAGGTGGTTGCCGGGATAATTCACAATATCCTCCGGCTTCACCCCATAGAACTTGGCTACGCCGTTCAGCCCTTCGCCGGCGCTCCATTTGTGATAAGCGCCATCGATAGGAAGGATGTTCAATAACTGTCCAGGCCGGATCAGCTCGGGGTCTTCACCCAGGGTATAGCGATTGCCCCACATGATCGTCGCCGGTTTGAGGTTAAACTTTTCGGCAATGGCAAAGATCGTGTCACCCGGCTGGACCGTGTACTGGATCACTCCGGTACGCGGCAAGGTGGGAATGGTGGTATGCAACAGCGCCAGGCGAGTGATCCCGGCGGTGAGATCCGCCTTGATCCCGGTCAGGTCGTAGGGAGGAATTCCAACCGTGGGGGTAATCGTCGGCGCAACCTGCGCCTTGACATCCTGGTGCACAGAACTGGTCTGGGAACGCAAGAAATAGCTGCCCATCAACCACACAATAATCAGAAAAAATGATATTGAAACCACGCTGGTGGCAATACGCAGGGCCGATTCCCCAAAGCCGGCGCTTACCAGGCTTTCCCAGATATGCGCAAGCCCCCTGAGCTGATCCTCGGACCTCTCGCCTGCCTCTCGATTCGCAGGCGAATCGTCCGGATCTCTCAACGACCGGTTATTTTGCATTCCTTTTTGATCTCCTCGAAACATGATAACACGAGTCCATAAAGCAAGTCAAGCATGGCGCTGCTCTGGGCGAGATCAGTCCAGTGCGCGCTTGAGCTCAAGCTGGCTGACGTAGCTGGTCATAACGATTAAAAGCGCCAGATCGAGCGCCAGCCCTACAGAAATGATCAGCATGGCCACATGAGGTCCAACGGGATCGATTAACTGCCCGATCATCCAGGGCATGGCCATGCCGCCCAGGCTGGAACCCACAAACAACCAACTGGTCACACCGCTGGTCAGGGTCATAAAACTTTCGGCCAGGCCGATCACGGTGGGAAAGATTGAGGCCATGCCAAATCCCACCATCGTGACGCCAATCCACAACGCGCCATAAGACCCCGGTAAAAGCTGGATGATCAGCAGTCCTGCTAAAGCGATGAATATATCCACAAACAGGACCCGGCGGGCCGGGAATTTAGTGGCCAGGGGGATGGAAAGCAGCCGGCCGAGGGTGAAGGCACCCCAGAATCCGGAGGTCAGGTACGCTGCCACGGCATCCGGCGCAAGGTGCATGCGGGTGGCGTAGGAAAAGATCCACCCGCCGAAAGACACTTCTGAGCCGACGTAACAAAAATCGAACAGGGCCAGCAAAACGATCAGCAACGGCAACGCCGGGCGAAGCGGAGCCGTTTCCGTAGCCACGATCGGTTTCGGGCTGGGCTGGCGGGCCAGGAGGATCACTGAAGGCAACATGATGATCGCCAGCGACCAGAAAGCCCAATAGATATCCCCGGTGATCAACACCGCCTGCGCTATGATGATAGGAGAGAGGAAGGTGCCTATGCCAAAGAAAAAATGCAGCCCATTCATGAACGGGCCCATTTCATCCCGGTGCACCCACACCAGGAGCGTATTAATCCCAACATCTAGCATACCCGAAGCTATGCCCTGGACGAACAAAATGATGGCCAGCACCCACAAAAGAGGGACAATGGGGATGACTGCCATGACCGCCGCGCTGATCAACACCACACTGACCAGCAAGGGGTGCCCCGGCACCCGGTCATACAGGCGCCCTCCCAACATAGAGCCCAGCAAATAACCCAGGGATGACGCCACAAACAGGGAGCTGATCTGCTGGATGGTGGTGTGGATGTGCCTGGCCAGCCCAGGTAAGGTTGGCCCCAGGTAAGCAGTCGCCAGGCCCAGGGCGATGAAAGCGGCATAGTAAGCGGAAGTTTTTTTCAGGCGGGCCTTGCGCTCAAGCGTTCCCACACTTGAGTCATGGATCGGAGAAGAGGACATTCGATCGCTCCAGGAAATAAGTTGGAAATAGATGCTTCAACAGGCGCTGATTGTCAGCGAGCCAAAAGGCTATACCACCCGGATGGTGTCACCGGATTCGACTTCGCCAATCTCCCAAACAGGCTGCTGGTACACCTGCGCGCGCTGTAAAAAGTCGGCCAGGCGGTCTGGCGGAACAGCCAGCAGCAACCCGCCGCTGGTCTGGGCGTCGAACAGCAACATCTGGTTGGCTTCGTCCAGCCGCGGATCAAAAAGCACATGCTCGCCGTAAAAGAGGCGGTTATCCACGCTACCCCCTGGGAAGGTCCACATCTCCGCATAGCGACGGGCGCCCTGGAGGAAGGGAATGCGCTCAAAATTCAGGCGCAAACCAACGCCTGAGCTTTGGACCATTTCCCAGGCGTGGCCGAGCAAGCCGAAGCCGGACACATCGGTGCCTGCCTGCAGATGGAATTCCGCGGCCAGCCCCCCGGCCACGCGGTTCAACCGGCTCATCCAGCTCACCACCTCGGTCACATCTTCCGGCGCGGCCTGCTGGCGCTTAAGCGCCGTGGTGATCACCCCGAACCCCAGGGGTTTACTGAGCACCAGCCGGTCGCCAATGGTCAGGCTGCTTTTACGTAACATGCGTTCGGGGTGAACAAACCCCGCCACTACCAGGCCGTACTTGGGCTCTTTATCCTGGATGGTATGGCCGCCGGCAATGACCACCCCTGCTTCTCGACATTTGTCCGCCCCACCCCGCAGAATTTCCCTGGAGATATCAACCGGCAAGTCAGGCGGGAGGGCAGCAATATTTAACGCCAGGAAAGGCTGGCCGCCCATGGCATACACATCTGACAGGCTGTTCGCGGCGGCGATCGCACCAAAATCGTAAGGATCATCCACCACCGGCGTGAAGAAATCGGTGGTCAGCACCAAAGCGCGCGACTCATCCAACCGCCAGGCAGCCGCATCATCCGGCTGAGCCAGGCCGGCCAGCAGATCAGGATACTCAGGTAACTGAAAGACCTGTTCAACCGGGCGCAGCACCTGCGCCAGCGCTTCCGCGCTCAGTTTAGACGCTCAACCTGCGCAATTGGACAGGCTGGTCAGCCGGATCGTCCGGCCAGAGGGAGGCATAGCGGGTTGACTCATGGGGTGATTGTATCATGAATAGCCAGGGGTAAAACGGAGGCACGTCAGTGGAGGCCATTGCACCGCGGCTTAAACCATGGTAGCATGATTCCCATGGGCCAGGCCGAGGGACGGTTAGTGGAGATCAAACTGGAAGGCGAGACTGTCGCCGGGCGGATTGCCTGTCCGGATGCCCTACGACCGGCCCCCGGCCAGTACCTGGTGGCCAATAGGGTGGATGACCCCACGGAAGCATTAGCTTATCCCTTGTTTCCCACCGGGATGGCCGCTGATCTATCCCCTATCCCAGACCATTGGGCGCCAGGCGCACGGCTGGCCTTGCGTGGACCGCTGGGTCACGGTTTTCACCTGCCATCTACCAGCCGGCGGGTGTGCCTGGCCGCATACCAGTGCGGCCTGGCGCGACTGCTGCCCCTCGCCGTTCAGGCTCTGGAGCACGGCGCCGAGGTAACCCTGGTAATGGACGCTCTACCCCCGGTTGGGATGACCTACCACCTGCCAGCCGTAGTGGAAGTGGTTCCATTCGAGGCCTTTCCGGAAGCCCTGGCCTGGGCGGATAGCCTGGCGCTGGACACGCCGGCGGGCAGCCTGGAAGGGCTTTTGACCCGGTTCAGGCTGGAGAAGCGCCAGGCGCAGGCGTTGAACGCCCAGGTGCTGGTTGATACCCCGCTGCCCTGCAGCGGGCTGGCCGATTGCGGTGTGTGCGCCGTGCCGGCCAGCCGCTCCTGGGCGCTGGCCTGCAAAGACGGCCCGGTTTTTGACCTGGCAGCCCTGATGGGTGAACGTAGCTGACCATGTTCAAGCAAAGTTTGCCTTTTTTCAACGATGATCACCTGCATGCTGCTGGCGAAAGTGACCTGTCGCCCGGCCTGAAAGCCAGCCACGTCCCGCTCATCAACACGGCAGGCAGCCTGGGCTTTGCGCCCAACCCGCGCGGCCCACTCAACCTGGCGCGCTTCAGCGCCTTTGTGACCCACCCGATCAGTCGCCACGCGCGCCGCCCGGCTGAGACCCGCACCCTGCTGCCGTTTCCAGGCGGCTTTCTCCTCCACAGCGGATTCCCCAATCCCGGCTTCAGGGCCGTGCTCAAGCGCTTCGCGGCTGCCTGGGCCGCTGCGCCCTTACCAGTAGTGGCCCACCTGATCCCGGAAAACGAGGATGAGATGGCCTGGATGACCGGCCATTTAGAAGGGCTGGACAACATCGCCGCGATTGAACTTGGCCTGCGCGATGATAGCTCACCGCACGAGGGCTTGAGTCTGATCCGGGCCGGACTGGGCGAGCTGCCCCTGATCGTTTGCTTGCCGCCTGGCCGGGCCGCCGAATTGGGGCCGCTCCTGGCGCAAAGTGGAGCCGCCGCATTCAGCCTCGCCCCTGCCAGAGGCTGCCTGCCGGGGCCAGATGACCGGCTGGTACGCGGCCGGCTGTACGGGCCAGCGCTGCTTCCCCAGGCCCTTGAAGCCGTTTCTACCCTGGCACGCCTGGGCTTGCCGGTGATTGGCTCCGGTGGGGTCTACGGACCGGCGGACATCCAGGCTATGCGCCATGCCGGCGCCCAGGCAGTGGCCTTAGACGCGGCGCTATGGAAGAACTTCGATGTTCCTTTTTGGGGCGCTGATCAGGCCTTTCCATAAAAGACAAAGAACAACCGGAAAAACCCGGTTACTCCCCCGGGGTTCGCTATTTGACCCCGGGCAGCCAGGACACTACCAGCGCTAAGGCGCCCAGCCCAAGGCCAATGGCCAGGCCATACGGCACGGTCAGGCGCATGACTTCGCCATCGCGGCCTTTCAAGCCGGTGGTGCTGCACCCGACGATGATTTTAGCCGGGGCGAGCATGCTGCCGATAGCCCCACCTGCTGTCTGGGTAGCAATCAGCAAAGCCGGGGCAATTCCCAGCAACAGCGCCACCTGCTTTTGCAACGCGCCAAATAACACATTGGAATTATTGTTGCTGCCGGTTGCGAACGCTCCCAGCACACCCACCAGGGGTGAAACCAGGGGGAAAGCTGCGCCCATCCAGCGGCTGAGCGTCTGGGCAAGCAATTGAGTCATTCCACTATGATCCATCAGCACGGACAGGCCCACCATGCTGAGAATGCCCACAGAAGCCGGGGCAGCCGAACGCCAGGTGGAGACCGCCGTTGCGCGCCAGGCCTGGCGCGGCAGGACTCCCCGCCAGGTCAGCACCGCCGTAGCCAGAATCGCGACAGCCAGCAACCAGGTGCCGGGATGGAGCCAGGGGCGAAAAACCTGTCCCCCACCCGCGGGGGTGGAGAAGTCCGTCAGGGTAGTCACCGCCGGAAAAGACGCCTGCCAGGTAAGGGTTAACAAGCGTGAATGCAGCGGCCCAGGCAGGCTAGCAGCCGTCATGATCAGCGCCACCAGGCCATAGCAGCCCAGAGCAATCGCCAGGGGGTGTGAGCTTTTCAAGCCCGGACGATGGCCAGCCTCGCCCTGGTGCGGTCTGCGCTCCAGGCGGGCGAGGAGGATAGCGCCCAACACCCCGGAAAGCCCGGCGCCAAGCGCCGCCAGCGGGGTTAACCCGCTGATGGCCAACACGTACTGCACAGCGCTCATCACAAGCGACAGCCCGACCACTACCGGCCAGCGGCGGGCTTGTCCCAAAATGAAGGCCGCCCCTAGCCCACAAGCCAGGCACACAGCGGCCAACGCCCCTGCCGCCGCCGGTGCCAGCAGGCCGCCATCCATCTTGACCACCGCGACCAGCGTCTGGAAGATTACCCCCATATCACCGAAGGTTACCGCCCAGGCGTGGCCCACGGCCACTGCCGCCACTGCCTGGATCGGCTCGACCCCCAGCGCTATCAACATTGGCCCAATCACCGCGATAGGCAGCCCAAAGCCTGCCAGCCCTTCCAGAACGCCGCTGAAAGCCCAGGCCAGCACGATCCATAATAGCCCACGGTCATCCCGGTCACCGCGATCGCCCATCGCCAGCCCCAGTCCGGTCGCCATGGCCTGGATGCCACCCGCCTGGTTGACCACGTGGTAGAGCGCCATGGCCGGCCAGATGATCGCCAGGACATACAGCGAGAGGAGCAGCCCTTTGGCCTGCGAGACCCACAACACCTGGGGCGTCAGTCCAAATGCCAGCCAGGCCACCGCAAC
This sequence comes from Chloroflexota bacterium, assembly GCA_021789855.1. GTDB lineage: Bacteria > Chloroflexota > Anaerolineae > Anaerolineales > Anaerolineaceae > JAJYIW01. Next base: position 8,703 of record JAJYIW010000133.1, read on the forward strand.
ACCGGCGATCCAGCCGGCTGGCCCGGCGCGCTGCCCACCCCAGCGGAAAGCCACCATAAGAATCAGCACCACCAGGATGGGAGCCGCCGCCAGGGCAATCATCATGGCAGATCCAGGCCTTTTCTTACCCAGGAAGGTGAAGGGATCGCACGCAACAGGCGGGCGCGGTAATGCGCCAGGATCAGGCCAGCCCGCCAGAAAGCCATCGCCGCCAGCCCATGGGCGAATACTGCGAAAGGCGGCGGGGTTTGCAGGGTGTAATATGCCCAGCAGCCGCGCGTGGTACCCCACACCTCAAGGAAATAGCCCAGGGCGCTGCCAGCAATAAAGTTGAGCACCGCCAGGCGATGATCGCCAGGGCTGAGGACGATCAACGCCACCGCCAGGAGCGCCATCCAGGTCAACGGGTTGCCCCAGGTGGGACGGACGAACGAAAGCAATGATATATAAAATGAAAGGAAAATCAGCCAGTAC
>JAJYIW010000134.1 GCA_021789855.1 Chloroflexota bacterium
AGCGCGCTGGCCGACAGCGCGGCCGCTACCCCGCCGGTTCCCCCACCCACAATCAAGATATCTGCTCGGCTTTCTCGCATCGGGATCACTCCTTTAACTCAATAAAAGCGGCATGGCGTTTACGCCGAGCCTCTTTTTTTCCGTATCTTACGTGTGTTCCGTGGGTAAACCGGTATCCAGCACCCTTCGCCACTACATGGGAGGCAATTGGGGCCCGATCGCAGATCGCAGGCTGGCCAGCTCCTGGCTCACCTGGTCAAGGCGGGTAAGCAGCTCGCTATGCCGGCTCTCCGACAGGTCCGGCTGGCGGATGATAAACGATATCCCTCCTTCCGGCTCCAGCACGGCCTTCTCCACCTCGTTCAACGACCCGATCCCCTGCTTGTGGGCGGCGATCTCCAGCTCCGAGCGGGTGATCATCTCGCGCTTCAATTCCTTATCCTGGACTTTCCCCCCATCGATCAGGGTGTCCTCCTTCCCCTCGACCAGCGTCTCGATTTTGTTATTGGCATAGATAAAACGCACCACCAGGTAATTTAAAAACAGCAGCGTGGCGACCCCCACCAGCCCGCCCAGCACCGAGTTATCATTGCCGATGATCGCATTTTGCACCGTGTTGGAGATGGTCAACAACACCACCAGGTCAAATGGGTTAAGCTGCGCCAGCTCACGCTTGCCCGCCAGGCGCAGGCCGATGATCAACGCCGCGTAAACAATCACCGTGCGGATGATTTTTTCGACCAGGGGAACTCCTGGGACCAACAAATCGTTCAAGATCAATTGAACCATCGCATCACCTGATTTGGGATTAATCGCGTAAGATGGCCACGCCCTGGCCTGGATGGGCATGACGGCCTTTGAAATCATCCAGCGCCAGCCCATCGATTGCATGGGCTTCGAGCGCGTGCTGGAAATAATCCGGCGGGTTGGCGCCCCAGCTCACTTCACAATGGCGCAGGGTCACATCCGCCGCGTTGCGCAGGTAAAAGCCGGCCGAGTTTCGCTCTGGCATGGGCTCCCCCGGCGTGGGACGCAGGTCAAAACGCCCGCCAGGCCATTTAGACACCTTTTCCAACCGGACCTGCACCCCATCGAACAGGATGCCCTCAATCAAGCCGGGCTGCCAGCCCTCCAGCAGCACCCCATTCTCCCCGCGACACAGGATATTGGTAAAGCGGATGTCCCTGATATGGCCGATGCGGTGCTCAGCCGTCCAGGGAATGGCAGTGATGTAAATCGGCTCACCCCGCCCCCACCAGGCCTCGTGAAAAATGCGCGTCTCCACAATCATGTTGGAGAAGAGCACATTTTCCACATCGCTTTCCTCGCTCAGGTGAATCGCCAGCCCGCGGTGACTGGAATGCACCACGCACGAGTCAAAAATGACGTTGCGAATCGGTTCGCGCGCCTCGGCGCCGATGATCAGCGCGCTGGAGGTCGATTCGAGGGTGCAGTTGGTAACCGTCACCTGCTCACATGGCCCGTAGCCGGCCGTCTCCAGGCAGGTCTTCAAACAGATGCAATCGTCCCCGCTGACGATATCGCAATCGCTGATGCGCACCCGCCGGCAGCGATCCAGGTCAATGCCATCGTTGTTGGGCAGCTTGAGGTCATTCTGGATGTGGATCGAATGGATGGTCACATCTTCGCAGCCCGAAAGGCGCACCGTCCACAGCGCGCCATCCCGGATGATGATGTCTTCCATCAAAATGTTGGCGCAGCCGAGCAAGAAGAAGGTGAACGGCCGGTGATAGCGCATTTTGTAGATGTACCCCAGGTCCTCCTCGACGAAGGCGCGCCCGTTGCCATCGATCACGCCGCCCCCGGTGAAAGCTATGGCATCCGCGCCTTCCGCCGTGATCAGCATGCTCAGCCCCTGATCGTTCACCGACCCGGCCCCCAGCGCCGAGACCTTGCGGGGATGGCTGTAATCCTGCCAGTTCGGGCTGCCCAGGAGAGCAGACCCGCGCTCCAGGTGCAGCTCTACATTGGATTTCATCACAATCGTCCCGGTCATAAAGAGCTTCCCTGCCGGCACGACCACTCGCCCCCCGCCGGCGGCGTGAGCCTGGTCAATCGCCCGTTGAATGCTGGCGGCGTTATTCACGGCTCCGCCGGCTTTTGCTCCAAAATCGATGATATTAAAATCACTCATGGCGTCTCCTTCATTCCATCCACACCAGGCTCTCCACCTGGGTGGGCGTTAGCATCACATCCGCGGCGCTCAGGCTATCCACAAGCTGGGCCAGGGTCTTGCAGCCGACGATGGCATAGCCGGGGAAAGGCTGGCTGGTCAGGTACCCCAGGCTGATCTGGGCGGGAGACAGGCCGGTTTGGCGCGCCAGGGCCTGGATGCGTTGTATCCTGGCCTCGTTTTCGGCCAGGTGATAAATCGACAGGAGCTGGTCAGACACGGGCTCGCCCCTCACCCGCCGGATGAAATATCCGCCGGCCTGGGAGGTATAGGCCAGCGCTGCCAGGCCGCTGTCGCGGTGGTAGCGCCAGGCCGGCAAATCCATGAAGACCAGGGTCTTATCCGCGATGCGCTCCGGGTCAGGCTGGCCGATGTTCCAATATACCTGGGAGGCGATGAATCCCTGCTGGCCGTGTTTTGCCGCCCAGGCCTGGGCTTCCTTGAGCCGCTTGAGCTTCCAATTCGATGCGCCAAAGGCGCGGATTTTACCCGCGGCTGCCAGGCGGTTAAGCGTCCCCAGGATGTCTTCCACCGGGCGGGCCGGGTCATCGCGGTGCAGCCAGTACAGGTCGATCGTCTCGACTCCCAGGTGGCGCAGGCTGGCCTCCAGGTCCGCCGTAATCTGGCGCGAAGACAGGCGCGGTACATCCATCGTTGCCAGGCGAGGGTGCGCGCCTTTGGTCGCCAGGATTACCTGAGAGCGGTTGCCGCGCGCCGCCAGCCATCTCCCGATGGTCTTTTCGCTTGCACTGCGCTCGCCTGGCAGCCAGTCGGCGTAAATTTTTGCCGTATCGATGAAATTACCTCCCGCGTCCAGGTAGGCATCTAACAGGCGGAAGGACGTTTCGCGGTCGACGGCGCTGCCCAGGCTGCCGGTTCCCATCGCGATCACCGCCGGATTCAAATCACTCCCAGGGATTTGACGATATCTCAAAACTCATCTCCTCTTTTTATTTTCTCTCGCAAAGACGCCAAGGAAGAACAAGATGATTCTTATCTGCTTCTGCCTTTCTTAGCGCCTTGGCGAGAGATTTTCCTCTGCTTTCTCTCGCAAAGACGCCAAGGAAGAACAAGATGATCCTTATCTGCTTCTGCCTTTCTTTGCGCCTTGGCGAGAGGTTTTCCTCTGCCCTCTGCTTCTGCCTTTCTTAGCGCCTTGGCGAGAGGTTTTCCTCTGCCTTCTACTTTTGCCTTTCTTAGCGCCTTGGCGAGAGGTTTTCCTCTGCCTTCTGCTTCTGCCTTTCTTTGCGCCTTGGCGAGAGATTTTCCTCTGCCCTCTGCTTCTGCCTTTCTTTGCGCCTTAGCGAGAGGTTTTCCTCTGCCTTCTGTTTCTGCCTTTCTTAGCGCCTTAGCGAGAGGTTTTCCTCTGCCTTCTACTCTTGCCTTTCTTTGCGCCTTGGCGAGAGGTTTTCCTCTGCCCTCTGCTTCTGCCTTTCTTTGCGCCTTGGCGAGAGATTTTCCTCTGCCCTCTGCTTTTGCCTTTCTTTGCTCCTTGGCGAGAGATTTTCTTCTGCCCTCTGCTTCTGCCTTTCTTAGCGCCTTGGCGAGAGATTTTCTTCTGCCCTCATTCTGGAATTCCTGGCTCTAAAAGATGGCCTGCTTCACGCCAAATGCCGCGCAGATCGCGTGAATCTCCTCCACCGAGAGCCCCTTACCGCGCTCACCGGCCATCAAATTCATGTATTCATAATGCGCAGCGGCATCGGCGTACTCAATTTTATCCACCGCGCGTTTGACCGACTCATCCGAGCGCACCATCACCCCGTGTTTGCTCCAAACCACAATGCGGTGCTGCCGCAGCGAGCGCACGGTTCCTTGCATCAATTCATCCGACCCGGGGACGGCAAACGGCACCACGCCAATGCCCTCCGGCAAATTGATAATCAATTCAGGCTGCCAGCGTAACAGGTGGGTGTTGAGATAAGCCTCGTCCTGGTAGACCGGCACGTTGCTCAGGTAGACCAGGTTCGGCGGTTGGGCGTGGATCACCGTCTGAAAGTTCGTCCCCGTCGTCAGCACCTGGTCATAATGCACGGCCAGGTGCGAGTTGAACTCGCTGGTCAGGCGGGCGTACAACCGGCGCGGCGAAGAATACAACCTGGCGGTGGTTCCGCCCGGGTTGACCACCACCACGCCCAGGTTGGCCGCCGGGTCGTCAATGATTTCGCGCAACCGTCGCCCCGATCCGGTCACCAGGAAGGTGCTTCCGGCCAGCTCGGGCACTGCCTGGGGCAATTCGATCGTCTCTTCATTGGGAAAACGCCGGCGGGGGTCTACCGGCCATCCCAGGTAGACGGAAATGTTACCCGCCGCACCTTCGCTGGCCTCGATTTCGCACACGCGCCGGCCGGCTTCGCCGATCAACGTCATAAATTCATCGAGTTCTGGATAAGGGGTTGTGATGGACATTCATTCCTCCAGCCAAAAGGATTTTGGCGCCGGCCATTCCTTCCACCGGCCTCCCAAATTCTAGCATAAAATGGCCTCCCAGGTTCCGTGCCCACGGCAAGACAGAGAAAGATCCCTAAACTTACCCGTCTTGCACGATTGTAAATCATGATTCATCGGACTATAATATCCTATATCTTATCCACCCTTTACCATTTCTTGAGAGGAGTTGCTATGTCCATGCGATTTAAAGCCGTCATCATGATCGTGTTGATGCTAGCCCTGGCCGCCTGCGCGTCTTCCAGTACGCCCACGCCGGCTGCATCAACACAACCCCCGTCTGGCTCAACCCAGCCCACTGCGACACAAGCCAGCGGAACGACAGGCCAACCCACCGTCGTCAACTTCTATTCCGATTCAGATACAAACATCACGGATTGGCTGCAGAATAAGGTGGCTCCAGCCTTCCAAAAACAATTTCCTCAATATCAGCTAAAAGTTACCATTGTCCGGGGTATCGGGAATGGCGATCAGGATATCGCTGACCGCGCCCTGGCCGCCATGAAGAGCAATTCCAACCCGCAGGTGGACGGAATGGAATTTGACGCTCTTTCCAAGCCGGATCTGATCACGGCCGGGTTATGGGAAAAACTGGACACCACGAACGTTCCCAATTCAAAGAACCTGTTAAAGGGCGTCCAAACATCGGATTACAGCATGCCCTACCGCGGCTCGCAGGTGCTCCTGGCCTACGACTCGTCCAAGATCAAGGACACCGATGTCCCCAAGACCTTCGCCGACCTGATCACCTGGATCAAAGCTCACCCCGGGCAGTTCGTCTATTGCCGGCCTGACAAGGGCGGCAGCGGCAGCAACTTCGTCGTCCGCGCCATCTACGAAGTCACCGGTAAAGACCCCAGCATCTTCAAACCTGGCACGCCCGATCCCAAGCTGCTGGCGGATTACTCCAAAGCCTGGGCTCTCCTTCGGGATATCAACCCCGATATCTATGATAACGGCGCATACCCCGCCGGCAACACCCAGGTGCTGACCCTGCTCGCCAACGGTTCCGTTAGCATGGCGACCGTCTGGTCAGACCAGGCTCTGCAGGCTCTGTCCAAGGGCGTTCTCCCGTCGACGATCAAGCTGGCCCAGCTCACCGACCTGCCCTTCCCCGGCGGCGAGGCGTTCATCTCGATTCCAAAGAACAGCCAGAATCTCCAGGGCGGGCTCGCTTTCTTAAATTTCATGCTCACCCCCGATGAACAGGTCTCCGTGATCAAAGAACTCGGTGGTTTCCCAGCTGTAAGCTGGAGCACGCTCCCCAAGGATCTGCAACAGCAATACACCAGCGTCATCGCCAACAGTGTACCCAACTGGCCTGGCGGCGAATGGGGCACCGCGCTGAACAAAGGTTGGTACGATAACGTCGCGACCAATATCAAACAGGGCTCCTGATAGCCCATGATCAAAATAGCAGGGGTACGCTGAGTGCCTCTGCTATTTTGATATTAAGCTGACCAATGACTACCACACAACTATCCCCCACCACTCCGGCCCCCACATCCAACCGGCGCGATTGGTCCGGCCCAATCGCGTATGTGCTCATCGCTCCACCGATCCTCATCATGGCCCTGTTGATCTTCTACCCGGCGATCCAGGCTATTATCGAGACCTTATTTATCATCAACCCGAAGACCGGGCAAATATCACCCACGCTTTCAAATTACCTTGGCTTCTTCAAAGACCCCATCATGCTGGCCAACCTGTGGTTCACGGTTGCCATCACCCTGGGCACCGTGGCGATCTTATTCGTCGTCGGTTTCCCCCTGGCATTGTATCTCCGCTTTGCTAAGAGCCGCATCGCTGCGGCGGTGCAGATGCTGGCCCTATTCCCGCTGTTTGTCCCCGGCGTTATCCTGGCCTTTGCCCTGATCCGCTTCCTGGGATCCCACGGTATTTTTGACACCCTGCTCCACCTGGTCGGCTACACCCAATTTTCAACCCCCTATCTTCATGCTCAAGGCATTATCATCGGCCTGGCGTGGGAAAATATCCCTTTTACGGTGCTGGTGCTCACCGCCGGGCTGCGCCAGGTAGAAGATTCCGTCATTGAAAGCGCCAGGGATGTCGGCGCCAACGACTGGCAGGTGTTCACCCGGATTATCCTCCCGCTGACTACCCGCGCCGTGGTGATCGTCTTCTGCCTGGACGTCATCGGCGTGTTTGGCTCCTTCACCATTCCCTACTTGCTGGGGCCCGCCCAACCCATGATGATGGGCGTCTCGATGCAGCAAAGCTTTAACAATTACCAGGATCGCATTGGCGCCCTGACCCAGGCCGTGATCACCTTTGTCGTTTGTGCTGCGGTGGGCCTGCTGTATGTGCGCACGGTCACCCGTCGCCAGGGAGAACACGCATGATCACTCCCCAGGCTTCTCACCGTTCGATGGCTTTGCCCAACCTGATCAAGTTCCTCCGCCGCGAGGGTTTTGGCCTGGTCATGCTGGTGCTTCTCTCCATTATTATTATTGGTCCCCTGATTGGGGTGATCCTGTGGGCTTTCACCGAGGTCTGGCGTTACCCCTCGTTATTGCCCACCCAATGGGGACTGTCCTACTGGTCGGATACCCTCTCCCGCGCCGATATTCGCTCGGCCCTGCCGCTGAGCATCATGCTGGCGACCGTTGTCACCTCCCTCTCTGCCGTCATCTGCCTGCCGGCCTCCTACGCTTTTGCGCGGCTGAAATTTCCAGGCCGGTTGCCTCTGCTCCTCTCCTTCCTCGCCACCAATGCTTTCCCCCGCTTTGGCCTGTACGTCAGCATCGCCATCGTCTTTTTCCGTCTCGGCCTGATCGGCACCATCCCGGGCGTGGTTTTGATCCAGGTGGTGAACACCCTGCTGCTGATGATCTGGATTCCGACGTCTGCGTTCCAGGGGATCGATCGTTCCCTGGAAGAAGCTGCCGCGGATGTAGGCGCTTCCCGCATCCGGGTATTCATCCAGATTACCCTACCTTTAGTCCTCCCCGCCTTGAGCGCCGCCATCCTGTTGACCTTCGTATCGACTTTTTACGAAGCGCAGGGCGCGCTCATTATTGGCATCCCCAACGTGACCACCATGCCGGTTTTGATGTATTCCATCATCAACAGCCAGGTGATCGTGCAATATGGGGCGGTTATTTCCCTCGTTCTATGGCTGCCATCCTTTGTCCTCCTGCTGTTTGTCCAGAAATACGTGCATGGCGGGGCGATTTCAGCCGGTTTTGGAGTCTAGCGCATGTCGACACTGGCATTAATTAACCTGACCAAGAAATTTAGCGGGGTCACCGCGGTTAACGATGTGACCCTTACCGTGGGGGACGGGGAGTTTCTGTGCATTCTCGGCCCATCCGGCTGCGGAAAATCGACCACCTTGCGGATGATCGGCGGCTTTGAAGAAGCCACCTATGGCGACGTGCAAATTGACGGCGTATCGGTCGTCGCTATCCCCCCCAACCACCGGCCCACCGCCATGGTGTTTCAAAAATATACCCTCTGGCCTCACATGCGCGTGTATGACAACATCGCCTTTGGCCTGCGCCTGCGCCACACCTCCAAGGCAGAGATTGATCGCGAGGTGAACACCTCCCTGGAGCTGGTGGGACTGAGCGGCTACGGCCATCGCTTCCCAGCTCAGCTCTCCGGCGGCGAGCAGCAGCGCGTGGCCCTGGCCCGCGCCCTGGTGTTGCGCCCCAAGATTCTCCTGCTCGATGAACCTTTCAGCAACCTGGATGCGCTTTTGCGCGTCCGCCTGCGCGAAGAATTGCACGCCATCCAGCGGCGGGTGAAAATTACCGCTATCTTCGTGACCCACGACCAGGAGGAAGCCCTCAGCCTGGCCGACCGGATTGCGGTGATGAACGCCGGCCACCTGGAGCAGTTAGACGTGCCCTCTCAAATTTACGCTTCCCCCCGCACGCTGTACGTGGCCGATTTTATCGGCGTGATGAACATTTTTGCCGCCCAGCGGGAAAACAATGCCTTGCGGATTGGCCGTTACAGGCTGGAAGTCCCGCCAGGGTTAGACCACGCCGAGAAGATCAGCGTGGCCGTGCGGCCCGAAGATTTGATCCCCGCCTCCCCCAACCAGGTTCCTCACCCAGAAGAGCTCTGGCAGGGAACGATCGACCAATCGATCGACCTGGGGCATTACCGCAAAATCCTGGTGGTGGTTCCTGGGCTCTTCCCTGACGAAGCCACGGCCATGGCAAAACGGTTGAAAGTCTACCTGTCGAAATCGACGGTGGCTAAAGAAGGCGAGCGCATCGATCTGTATCCCACCCGCTACCTGGTATATCGGGATGATCAAGAACCGATCGAGGTGCACAACCAGCCGCTGGCAGGGAACGGAAATAGCAGCGTCCAGGTCACCCCAGGCATGAACGCCGGCGGCTCATAAATTCAATCGATTCTCAGGGACAATTCGCCCGGCATGGCTCTTATCCACCCGCCAGCAGCCGGGCGATCGCCCTGGGCGTGTTGGAGGTGAACAGGTCCACACCCGCCTCATGCAAGCGCGGCACATTGGCCACGGCTGCTGGCCTGG
>JAJYIW010000135.1 GCA_021789855.1 Chloroflexota bacterium
AGCCAATGTAAAGCTTTGGTAAAGATTGGGCTAAGAGATGGGTTCAGCGGTTCTTTTCGGCGATGGGCAAGGTGAAATAAAATGTACTTCCTTTTCCTTCCCCAGGACTTTCGGCCCACATTCGCCCGTGATGGGCTTTGACCAGGGCCTGGGCAATCGTCAATCCGATCCCGCTACTACCACTGGCGCGAGTACGAGATTTATCCGCCCGGTAGAACCGGTTGAAAATGTAAGGCAAATGCTCCGGCGATATGCCGATGCCTGTATCTGCAACAGCGATCACTGCCTCGGATCTCACCTTCGAAGCGGTTAAGGTGACTTTGCCGCCGGCTGGGGTATATTGCAGCGCGTTACCGACCAGGTTGATCAGCACCTGGATGATCCGGTCTTTATCGGCCATGACTTCCGGGATGTCTGCCTCCAAATTTCTCTCAAGGACAATGTTTTTTTCCTCAAATTGGGGGGAGAGGTAGCCAAGCACGTTTTCGATGAGCCGGTTAGGGGAGATGGGTTCAAGGTGGAGTAAAAAAGCGCCCGCTTCCACCCGGCTGAGCTCTTGCAGGTCAATGACCAGTTTCTGTAAACGGTCGGCTTCGGCGTGGACTTGCTGGTAGGTCTCGGGTGTCGCAGGTAGCACGCCATCCATCAGCCCTTCCATGTACCCTTTGATGGCCGAGAGGGGAGTGCGTAACTCATGGGTCACATCGCCAATTAACTGGCGGCGCATGGTTTCGGTCTTGTCCAGCTTATCCGCCATCTGGTTGAAGCTCAAAGCAAGCTGGTCCAGCTCATCCAGTTGATTGGACTGTACCATGCCGCTGATATTGAGCCGCTCCCCATATTCGCCTTCGGCAATGCGGTGGCTCATTTTCATCATGCGTTGCACCGGGCCGACTACCTGCCGGCTGATGATCAGGCTGGCGATGATGGCAGCGATTAAATCCGCGGTCATGGCCAACGAAAGCGCTTCGGTTACCGCAGCCTGGTAATTGGAGGAAAGTTCTGTTTGTAAGGATTGAATAGACCCGATCATTTTATTTCCGGTCATCATGGCATTCATCACAGCCAGGTGCCGTTCGACCGCGCCCGGTAACGTGAGACTGGTGGCTGTCACAAGGACGGCCAGGCCCACCAGAATAACCACTCCATAGGATAGAAAGACTTTCCAGGCCAGGTGTGTGCGGATAAATGTCAACATTGGCTTCCCTATTGATCTTCAAAACGATAACCAACCCCGCGGACGGTCTCTATGTAACGATCGTCTCCCAATTTCTGGCGGATATGGCCGATGTGAACGTCAACGACGCGGGTATCCCCATAATAATCATATCCCCAGGCTTTCTCCAGGAGTTGTTCCCGGCTCAGCACCATCCCGTGATGTTGGCCGAGGGCGAGCAGGAGGCTGAACTCCACCGCGGTGAGATCGATCAATTGATCCTTCACCCAGATGCGCCTGGCCGAGGGGTCTATTCGGATATGGAGAAACGTCAAGACCGAGGGGATATCGGTTGGTTTAGTCAGCCCCTGGATGCGCCGTAACGCCGCTTTGATCCTGGCGATCAGCTCGCGGGGACTGAATGGCTTGGTCAGGTAGTCATCTGCGCCCACCGAAAGTCCGACAATTTTGTCGGTTTCCTCAGCCCGCGCGGTTAACAGGATAACGTAGGCGCCGGATTCGCGGCGGAGAGTGGTGAGTACCTCAATTCCATCCATCCCAGGTAACATCACATCCAGGATGATCACATCCGGTTTAAAAGTTCGCGCTGCCAGCAGGCCGCCAGGGCCATCCATGGCAGATAAATACTCATAACCCTCTGCTTTCAGATACGCGGCGATGACGGTATGGACGGGTGGCTCGTCATCGATCAAAAGGATTTTTGCGCCAGGCACCATTGACTCCTTTTATCTCATATTTCTTAAGCCATGATGCTTATTGTACCTACAAAAAGACGCTTGTACCTGGGGGAAGGCTTGGTATGCGATTCTTGCGCGCGAGTGGCAGCCGCCTCAAAATGGCTGATGTGTCTGGGAAATTCTGGGACGTGATGGCTGGGATAGCCCCGAGTCACGCACCTTCTTCTGGTTTTAATGGAATAGGGCTGAAGTTGGTGTTCCGATCGTAAACGTCTTCGTTTTCGCTGCGTTTTAGATAGTTGACGATCAGGTAGGTGAAGGGGGTGGCGATGACTTCGTATACAACCTTGAATAGCCACTGGGACAGGATCGAGATCAGCAGTCCACCTGCCGGGAGGATACCCAGGAAGGCCACGCTGATAAAAATCGCCGAATCGGCTCCCTGGCCGACCAGGGTCGAACCGATGGTGCGAACCCACAAATATTTCCCATGGGTCTGGACCTTGAGTTTTGCCAGGACGAACGAATTAAGAAATTCGCCCACCAGGTAAGCAATAAACGAGGCTGCCAGCAAGCGCGGCGCAAATCCCAGGATAGCGTTATAAGCCTGTTGAGCCGTCGAGGGGGTGGTGAACACACCCGCAGACCAGAACGAAGCTGCAGGCAGCGCGCCGGCGATCACGATGGCTATCACGGCCAGCAGGTTACAGAAAAAGCCGGTCCATATAACCCGGCGGGCGTTGCTATACCCGTAGACTTCGGTCAGGATGTCGCCGAAGATGTAGGCGATTGGGAAAAGGATGACGGCGGCGGGGACGACCAGGCCGGCGAAGGTGACCAGCTTGACCGCGATAATATTGGAAATAACCAGCGTGGTCACGAATATGGCAGTGACCAGGGTGAACCAGCGATACCCCCGACGAGGAGCAATTTTTGGGATCATGGGATCGGCTTATTCCATTTCATGGGTTGAATTTTGATTTTGGAGCCGCCACTGGCTGCGCGCTTCAGGCGTTTTCGTCTTTTCAGACTCCACCGTGATCCCAATTCCTCCCCGGATGTTGAACACGCCTGTCACCCGGATCCAATGCGGGTCGAGGATAGCCACCAGGTCATCCAGGATCTGGTTGACCACGTGCTCGTGGAAAGCGCCTTCATTTCGGTAAGACCACAGGTAAAGCTTGAGGGATTTCGATTCAACGACTTTCTGGTCTGGCACATATTGGATGCGAAGGGTGGCGAAATCGGGCTGGCCGGTTTTGGGGCACAGGCAGGTAAATTCACGGGTCTCCAGGGAGACCAGGTAGAAACGGTCCGGCGTCCGGTTAGGAAACGCTTCCAATCGCTTACTGGGTTGAGCCGGGTTACCCAGGATCGATAAGCCTTCTAACATAGAGGGAGATGACGACACTACATTAATCCTTTCTGCCACCATTATAACTGGATTGTCACCCGTTTTTAATACGCGAAAATGCATTCATCGCAGCGTTGATCGACGCCTCAATTTCCACATCCCCATGGGCCGTGGATAAGAATCCCGCCTCAAATTGCGATGGCGCCAGGTAAACGCCATTTTCAAGCATGGCCTGGAAGAACCGGGCATACTGGGTCGTGTCGGCCTTGCGAGCTGTAGCCCAGTCACGGACGGGTTGCGGGGTGAAGAAGGTGGTAAACAGGGTGCCAACCCGTTGAACCACGGCCTGGACGCCCGCACGGCGCGCTGCCTGGGCGAATCCGTCGCAGAGACGACTTGCCTGGCCATCCATTGCTTCCCACAGGCCAGGCGCCTTCAGAAGCTGAAGCGTCGCTGCCCCGGCCGCCATGGTGAGTGGATTGCCGGAGAGCGTGCCGGCCTGGTACATCGGCCCAGAGGGAGCTACCAGCGCCATGATCTCCCGTCGCCCGCCGTAGGCTCCCACTGGCAAACCACCGCCGATCACCTTGCCCAGCGTGGTCAGGTCAGGGTGAATACCATATAATCCCTGGGCACCACCGAGGGAGACACGGAAACCGGTCAGTACCTCGTCGAATATTAATAAAGCTCCATGCTCGGTGGTCAAGCGCCGCAAGCCTTGCAGGAATCCTGGCTCGGGTGGCACCACCCCCATGTTACCCGCCACAGGCTCGACGATAACCGCGGCGATCTGCGCCGGCCACTGGTTAAAAAGCCCCGTCAGGTTGTCCAGGTCGTTGTAGGGGGCCACGAGGGTATCCGCGGTGGCCCCAGCTGGCACGCCCGGGGAGTCGGGCAGGCCCAGCGTGGCTACACCCGAGCCGGCCTTGACCAGCAGCATATCCGCGTGGCCGTGGTAGCAGCCTTCAAATTTTACGATTTTCGACCGGCCGGTAAAAGCTCGCGCCAGGCGCAGCGCCGTCATGGTGGCTTCTGTCCCTGAGCTGACGAAGCGCATCATTTCCATAGCCGGTATGAAGTCCTGGATCAGCCGGGCGAGGTGTATTTCAAGCTCGCAGGGTGCGCCGAAGCTGGTTCCCCGGGAAGCGGCCTCGGCCAGCGCAGCCAGCACCGCCGGGTGGGCATGTCCCACGATCAAGGGGCCCCAGGAGAGCACGTAATCAATCAACCGGTTGCCATCCACATCATAAAGATATGGGCCCTGGCCTCGCTTGATAAACAAGGGTTGGCCTCCTACAGAACGAAAGGCCCGCACCGGGGAATTCACGCCGCCGGGAAACAGTTGTTGGGCTTGCGAAAACAACTCACTCGAGTGGATGATGTTCAATAGCCCCTCCCGGGTCTTATACCATGGTCGTGGCCGGCCAGGCATGCACCCAATCGACCACCTGTTTGACTGCATCGACCGGCGTTTCGGGCAGGATGCCGTGTCCCAGGTTGAAGATATGCCCCGGGCGGCCGCCTGCCTGGCGTAATATAAGGCGGACGCGCTTTTCAAGCTCATTCATCGGAGCAAACAGCACCGCCGGGTCCAGGTTGCCCTGGACGCCCACCTGATCCCCCAGTTGCTCCCAGGCCCAATCCAGCGGGGTCTGCCAGTCAACGCCGATCACATTGCCACCGGCTTGATGCATCAAGCGCAGCAACGAGGCAGTGCCGGTGCCAAAATGGATCAACGGCACGTGGCTGGCTTGCAAAGCCTGAAAGATAGCGTGAGCGTAGGGCATCACGTACTGCCGGTAATCTTCAGGAGCCAGTGCGCCGATCCAGCTGTCAAACAATTGGACCGCCTGTGCCCCCGCTTTGACCTGGGCGACCAGGTAATCCGCCACGACACTGGAAAGTTTTTCCATAAGCAACTGCCAGGCCCCTGGATCGTTGACCATCAGGCTTTTTGTCTTTTGGTAATTTCGAGAAGAGCCCCCTTCGATCAGGTAGCTGGCCAGGGTAAATGGCCCCCCGGCGAAGCCGATTAAAGGGACTTTGCCATCCAATTCCCGGCGAACAATAGCAATCGCCTGCAGGACTGAGGCCAGGGACTCTTCCGGCATGACCGGTTTAAGCGCCTCGATATCATCCCTGGTTCGGATTGGATTGTGGATGACCGGGCCTTCGCCTGAAGCGAATTCCAGGTGAATGCCCATTGGGATCAGGGGTAACAAGATGTCCGCAAACAGGATGGCGGCATCCACCCCCAGGCGATTCACCGGTTGGAGGGTCACTTCAGCGGCCAGCTCCGGTTGGCTACATATTTCCAGGATGGTATGGTTGGCGCGAATACGCTGGTATTCGCTCATGTACCGCCCCGCCTGGCGCATGAACCACACGGGTGTGGCATCGACTGGCAGGCGATAACAGGCGCGCAAGAACCGGGACGTGGGCTCAACGGGCATGGGGCTGCTCCGCTTCAGGATCATACGCACAGGCCGGATCGCTTTCAAGATAGTCGCCAGTGAGCCCGTAGGCTCGCCCGCGCGAACCGCCACACACTGACAGGAAACTACACGCCTGGCACTTCCCTTTTATTTGATGGATATCCCTGAGATTTTTGAAAAGCTCGGAATGGCGATAAACCTCGACCACATCATCGTTGCGGACGTTTCCGGCGGATATCGGCAAAAAACCAGATGGCTGAACGTCGCCGATATGAGAGATAAAAAGAAAGCCATTGCCATCGCCCACACCCCGCGTTGGCCGGTCGAGTCCATCGGCGTATTGGAAACCCGCTCCCTGGAAGGTCACCTCGCCGGTATGGGTTTCAGCTTTGCGGCGTTGAATGGCCACTCGCCGGTACATGGGGGCCGCAGTCACCTTGATGTCAAAGGGCGCCTGCGTGGACAGGTCGTATAGCCAGTTAAAAACCTCTTCATGCTGTTGGGGGGTAATCATATTTTTCGCCTGGGCGCGGCCAGTCGGCACAAGGAAAAACACCGACCATTGCACTGCCTGCACCTGCTCGATAAACGGCACCATGTCCTTAAGAATAGGCAGGTTGTGAATGGAGACAGTCGTATTGACCTGGGAGCTGAGACCAGCCGCATGGGCGTTGGCCAGGATCGTCATGGTGCGTTCCCATGAGCCCGGTACCTGGCGGAAACGATCGTGCACTTCTGGGGTGGGGGCGTCCAGGCTGAGGGCGATGCGCCGGATACCCGCTTCCCTGGCCTTTGCCAATCGCTCCGGCGTAGGGAGGGTGGTGGCGGTGGGCGTCAGGGAACAACGCAGGCCTTTTTGAGTGGCGTAATCGATCAGCTCGAACAGGTCACGGCGCATCATCGGGTCGCCGCCGGTAAAGACCAGGATCGGACTCCCAAAGTCTTTCATCCGGTCGATCAGGCGCAGCGATTCAGCCGTCGTAAGCTGAGCCGGGTCAGGATGGTGCTGCGCATCCGCCCGGCAATGAACGCAGGCATAGGCGCAGGCGCGCGTGACTTCCCAGGCAATGGTAAAAGGCGCCAGGCTAAAATCTGCGACTTGCATGTGATGGTCGTGAATCTGGCGTTCTGCGGTTGCACTTGGGGACAGATGGTTGGGATGGGGCATGAGTCTCTCCTTACTCATTGAGCCAGCGGGCCACGTCGGGTGCATGGTAGGTGATGATCAGGTCAGCGCCGGCGCGCTTGATCCCGGTCAATATTTCCATGACCACCCGTTCTTCTTCCAGCCATCCTTTGGCTGCAGCGGCCTTAACCATGGCGTATTCCCCGCTGACGTTGTAGGCGGCCAGGGGCAGATCGGGGTAATTTTCGTGCACTGCCCGGATCACGTCCAGGTAAGCCAGGGCGGGTTTTACCATCAGCATATCGGCCCCTTCGGCGATATCCAGGGCAGTTTCACGCAGCGCCTCACGCACATTGGCCGGGTCCATCTGGTGGCTGCGCCGGTCGCCGAATTTTGGCGCGCCTTGCGCGGCTTCGCGGAATGGGCCATAAAACCCGGAGGCGTACTTGGTCGAGTAAGAGAGAATGGGCGTCATTTCATACCCTGCCAGGTCGAGACCCTGCCGGATAGCTGCCACCATACCGTCCATCATCCCTGAGGGCGCCACGATGTCAGCGCCGGCCTGTGCGTGTGAAACGGCTACTTTGACCAGGATATCCAGGGTCTGATCGTTGAGCACGTATCCTTCGGGCAGGTGAGGGGCAGGCCGGTGATCGCCGCCCACGTTCAACAGGCCGCAGTGCCCATGATCGGTATATTCGCATAGGCAGACATCGGTGATCACCACCATATCTGGGCTGGTTTCTTTGATGGCCCGAGTGGCCTGTTGGACGATTCCTTCCGGAGAAAAATTTTCCAGGCCAATGGGGTCTTTTTCGGCCGGGATGCCAAATAAAAGCACAGCTGGAATCCCCATCTGGCTGGCAGATTGAACTTCTTTTACCACCTGGTCGATCGAGAGATTAAACACGCCAGGCATAGAAGAGATTGGGGTGCGTATCCCCTGCCCGTGGGTGACAAATAACGGGTAAATCAAATCGGCCGGGGTGAGGCGGGTCTCACGCACCATGGCGCGGAGTTGGGGCGTAAGCCGTAGCCGCCGCGGGCGAGCGGTAAGAAATGCGTTCCCCTGGCGGTTACCCGTGGTGAGGGGCGTGGTATCCGTATGAATTTTCATGATATATCCTCGTGGTCATGATTGAAATAACCGACCAGTGCGGTGACCAATCCGCCAACGGTGTATTCACTGGCAACCAGGCTGACCTTCAGCCCCAGGGAACGCGCGGTTTCGGCGGTAATGGGGCCGATGCAGGCGATCAGCGCGCTTCCCAATCGATCGCGCGAACGAGCGCCTAATATCGCAAAAAAATTGCTCACTGTCGATGAGCTGGTAAACGTAGCCACATCAATGCCCTTTTCCAGCTCAGCCAGGGCAGTTGGGCTTGGTTGAGCCATCACGGTGCGGTAGACCGCGATTTCCTCCGGGATGGCGTCCTGGGCTTTCAACGCTTCCACCAGGGCTTTGCGGGCAATATCTGCTCGCGGGAGTAAAATCCGCTGGCCGCGTATGTCCCCCAGCCCAGGTAAGATGGCTTCAGCGACGTGCTCCCTTGGGACGAATTCAGGCACAATTCCGTGCTCTCGAAGCGCCTGGGCGGTCGCTGGGCCGATGGCAGCCACGTGGATTCCTTTGAAGGCTCGCTCATCTTTACCGAGGGTCTGCATACGCTGCCAGAAAGCATCCCCGCCGTTCACACTGGTGAAGATCACCCACTGGTAATCCCCTAGATGATTAATGGCCCGGTCTATGAAGCGGGTATCTTCCAGGGGGGCAATCTCGATGGTCGGGAACAAGATGGGGATGGCGCCTAGCGATACCAATTTTTCGATCAGCTCTTCAGCTTGAGCGCGCGGCCGAGTGATGAGGACTCGTTTTCCCTGTAAACCGTTCATCGGAGGAGCTTTTCTGCGCCCATTTGCACAGCCTGGAGGGCAAGCTGCTGGCCTAACCTTTCAGGGTCTTCACCGCTGGCCTGCACGCGGATGATCTGCTGCCCGTTGACGGAAGCGACCAGGCCAGTCATTTCCAGGATCTGGCCGCTGGCCTGCGCATAGGCAGCCACGGGCGCGGAGCAGCCGCTACCTAACGCAGCCAGGAAGGCACGTTCGGCGGTCACAGCCCGGCGGGTAGACTCGTCGTGGACGCAAAGGAGAAGATCGAGCAACTCCAGGTCGTTGGCCCGGCATTGGACGGCCAATGCACCTTGCCCAGGAGCGGGAAGAATCACATCCAGCGGCAGGTAGCCTGTTATCGCATCGTTCAACCCGAGCCGTTCCACGCCGGCGGCTGCCATGACGATGGCATCGTATTGGCCCTCCAGCGCCTTGCGTAACCGGGTATCTATGTTACCTCTCAAGGGGGAGATCGCCAGGTCAGGCCGGGCATGCTTGAGCTGAGCT
>JAJYIW010000136.1 GCA_021789855.1 Chloroflexota bacterium
GCCCAATATTTTTGACCGGTTTTACCGCGCGGATAAATCGCGCCACAGCGAGGCCAGTGAATCAGGCCTCGGCTTAGCGATCGTGAAGGCCCTGGTAGAAGCCCAGAAGGGCCAGGTGTGGGCGGAATCGTCGCTGGGCAAAGGGACTTCTATAATTATGAAGTTTTCCCCCGCCACAATGGTAGATGTAAAGCCGGCTTAAGCGGCTTTTACCCCCTGGCTGCCAGGCAGCCTGGCATGACTTATTGGGAACTGGTTCACTGATCGGGATGAACCTGGCCCGAAAAGCCCTCGACCCGAGCGAACAGGCGTGCCAGGTGTTCGACCACCTCCTGGGGCAGGGCGCCGTGCTGGACCGCCTCGATGTTCTGGCGCAGGTGGACCGGGCTGCCTGTCCCGCTTAAAACCACATCCATACCGGGTTCGTAAGCGCAGAAACGGTAAGCCGCCTCGGACAGGTTCTGGCAGACACCGGTCAGCTTCAACGCCTCCATAAGGTCAGGCGCCTGGGCCAGTGCGGGGTCTATTTCGCCAGCGGCCGCGATGCGCTCTAGCAGGATGCGCAGCCAGGTCGGATCGATCAAGGAACGCCGGACGGCGAACATGTCCAGCGTGCCCACCGACTGAACGCGGGCCAGGTCGAACACACGCTGGCGAGCCGTCTGGTTGAGCAGGTTGAACCCCACCATGACCACGTCCCAATCCGGGTCCTGGAGTGCCCTGGGGAGCATGGCATGACCAGTATCCGTCTCAAATGCCTCGGTTAGCCCAATAAAACGGACCTTCCCCGCCTGGCGCGCTCGTTCCAGCACGGGGAGAAAACGATCGCGGCAGGCCTCGTAATGAGACAGGCGCAATCCGTGAATGAAGTAAATGTCGATCCAATCCAGGCCCAGATCGCGCAGGCTGCCGTCGAGGTGGGCTTGAAAATCAGCGGGGGTTAAAAGCTGGCCACCCTGGTCCAGGTAAGGGCTCTTGCTGGAGACCACCACTCCTCCGCGCCGCCGGCCTTTTAGGGCCAGCCCGACCGCCGGCTCCGTCCCGTAAACCCTGGCGGTATCCACCAGGGTGATGCCCATGTCGAAGGCGGCGCGCACCACGTCGGCCGCGTGGGGGATGCTTCCGCCGGTGGACATACCTAAGCGACTGTTTCCACCGCAACCCAGCCCAAGCTGGCTGACTTCAAGCCGGGTCCGTCCCAGAGTCCGTTGTTCCATGGCAATGCCTTCCTACGATCATTTTATCCCCCCATTTTAACACCGGGTTCATCCGGAAAGCCTGATTGTAGAATGAACGCAGGAGAATTGCGCTCGTGGCCCGGTGCGGCGGTCCTGCCCGGTCCATTTCTGGTCATCACGCTGGCTGAGGTTATTCCACCTCACCTTGTCCGATTAGGCAGGTGATGTTATAAATACCGTCTCAGGAGATGATGCCTATCGCCTGTTGAAATGGAGCCCGAATTCGCTACATTGACGCAAACATGGGTGCATACCGGGAAAACACATAAAATTTATGGAGTTAAAAATGACTGACTTCAAAAGGATTATCGGGGGACTGGCCATGCTCGCCATCTTAATGGTTTCCACAGGCTGCGGCGTAAAGGCGACCGCTACCCCCACGCCGACCGCAACCCCAACTGCAGCGGTAACTTCCACGCCGGCGCCCACCGAAACTTTGCCGCCGATCCCGACTATTGCCATCGCCACCAGCGCCGCCCAGCCGACCAGCCAGGCTACCCCCACCGGCCAGGCTGTCCCGGCTGGCCAGGCCACACCAACCGGCGCCGCCGGCCACACTCCGGTTCCCGCGGCGACCAACCCGCCGGCATCGGGGACTTCTGCACCCGATAAATACCAGTTCCTTGGACAGAGCATTCCAGATGGGAGGCAATATCTCCCCCATGCGCCCATCAGCGTCACCTGGACGATCAAGAACACCGGCACGACCACCTGGAGTAAGACTTATAGCATGCGTTTCTTTGCGGGGCCAACCGGCTCCGGGCCAGCAACCGTCCCATTTGGGAAGAGCGTCCCACCGGGCGCAGCCATCAACCTGAACGTCACGATCACCACGCCAGCCGGCATCGGCGACTACGATACCTGGTATAAACTGACCAACGACCAGTTTCAAAACTTTGGCGATCTGGACTTTAAATACACGGTTTCGAACGAACCGAACAACAGCTTCCGGCCTACGGCCACTCCGTAACAGGCCTGTTCTCCATAACGATCACGCCTGGCACATTCTTTCGACGTACAATGTTGGAAGCGTCGCCCAGCCATTATTAACCTTGACAAATCAAAAAGACATTTATATAATTAAGCAAACTTAATTATTTAGAAAGGTTAATGGATGGCGACCTCAGAGAGAACGCGCGAGGTATTGCAAGAATGGATGGAAGTTTTCATGAAGTATTCGATGAAAAACTTCCTTGCCTTCTGTAAAGAAAATGGGTTTTCCGTATCGCAATTAGGCGCGTTATTCCATATATACCGGGAAGGTTCTAGCGGTGTAGCTGGGATAGGGGATGAGTTAGGCGTCACCAGCGCAGCAGCCAGCCAGATGCTGGATCGCATGGTGCAGGAAGGGTTGATTTCTCGCTCAGAAGATCCGCACGACAGGCGGGGCAAGCGGATCCTCCTGACGACTAAAGGCCAAGATTTTTTGCATCAAAGTATGCGCGCCCGCCAGAGATGGCTGAACGAGCTGACCGGGCTCTTATCCCCCAGTGAAGAGGATCAGGTGATTAAGACCATGGCTATCCTGCTCGAAAAAGCGAAGCAGTTGGACCACGTCACCGATCAGGTTCCATGAGAGAAGCATCACTCATCCCGTTTGAATATCCCTTGACTTGCAGGTGAAGGCAAGCCACCCTTTTCAAACCGCCAACCAACCAAACCGATTATCCGCAACATTGTTTCTATATTATCTCAAGGAGCATGATAGACCATGTTAAAACTGGTCAAATATCTTAAACCCTACAGGCTGTTAATCATACTTGCTATCGCCCTCCTGTTTGTCCAAGCTAATTGCGACCTGGCGCTGCCAGACTACCTCTCCAATATTGTCAACATAGGTATCCAGCAAGGCGGCATTCAATATGCCGTGCCCCAGGCTATCCGCAAGAGCGAGATGGATCGGGTGGTTATATTTTTAAGCTCCACAGACAAGACCGAAGTCTTGAATGACTATACCCTGGTGGATCAGACTTCGCCTAATTACAGCAGCTACATGAAAGATTACCCGGCGCTGGCCAACGGCCCAATCTATGTATTGAAGTCGATTGACTCAGCCGAGATGAACCGGATCAATCCGATCATGGGCAAAGCTCTCCTGAGCGTGTCGGGCCTGGAAAAAGTGCTGGCTGACCCGGCCAAAGCGGCTGCCATGGCTAAAACGCTTGGGTTCGATCTCTCGAAATTACCAGCCGGGGTCGATCTGTTTACCATCCTGGGTAAACTCCCGCCCACTCAGCTCGCGCAAATAACCACAGCCATAAGCAAGCAGTTCGCCAGCATGGGCGACAGCCTGATCAACCAGGCCGGGGTGGTCGTGGTGAAAAACGAATACGCCGCACTCGGGATGGACACCGCTGCCATCCAGAATAATTACATCGTCGGCACAGGCATTACCATGCTTCTCATCACCCTGCTCTCCGCCACCTGCACGATCATCGTGGGCTTTCTGGCGGCCAGGACGGCAGCCGGCGTCTCCCGTGATCTGCGCCAGGGCGTTTTCAAGAAAGTTGAGAGTTTTTCCAACGCCGAGTTCGATAAATTCTCCACTGCTTCCCTGATTACCCGCTCCACGAATGATATCACCCAGCTACAGATGGTGGTGTTCATGATGATCCGCATGGTCTTTTATGCCCCAATCATGGGCGTAGGCGGCATCATCCGCGCCCTGGGCAAGGATACCTCCATGTGGTGGATCATCGCGCTGGCCGTCATCGTCCTGATCAGCATGGTCATCAGCATTTTCTCGATTTCTCTGCCAAAGTTCAGAATCATCCAGAGCCTGATCGACCGGCTCAACCTGGTGCTGCGCGAGAACCTGTCCGGGATGATGGTGATCCGCGCTTTCAATAAGCAGGATTTTGAGGAAAACCGCTTTGATAAAGCCAACATAGACCTGACCGACGCCAGCCTGTTCGTCAACCGGGTGATGGCATTCATGTTCCCCGGCATGGGGATCATCATGAACGGCACGTCGCTGTTGATTATCTGGGTTGGCGCTCACCAGGTGGCCCAATCCGCCATGCAGGTGGGTGACATGATGGCGTTCTTGCAATATGCCATGCAGATCGTCTTCTCTTTCATGATGATCTCTTTCATGTTCATCTTCCTGCCGCGCGCTTCGGTATCGGGTGACCGCATCGCCGAGGTATTGGAGACCGGGGTCTCCATCGTTGACCCGCAGGATCCCCGCCGTTTCCAGGCGCCGTTTAATGGGAAAGTGGAGTTCCGCAACGTGTCCTTCCGCTATCCACACGCCGAAGAGGATGTGCTCCATAACATCAATTTCACCGCCCTGCCAGGCCAGACCACCGCTTTTATCGGTTCGACCGGCTCAGGAAAATCCACCATCGTTAATCTGATCCCGCGCTTCTACGACGTGACTTCCGGCGGCATTTACCTGGATGATATCAACATTTGCGATGTGACCCAACACGACCTGCGGGATAAAATCGGGTACGTCCCACAAAAAAGCACCCTGTTCTCCGGCACGATCGAAAGCAACCTGCTTTACGCCGATGAAAATGCCAGTGATGAGACCCTTGAGGATGCCATCGATATCGCCCAGGCAACAGAATTCATCCATTCCAAGCCGGAAGGGATGGCCACAGAAATTGCCCAGGGCGGGATGAACGTATCCGGTGGGCAGAAACAGCGCCTGTCGATCGCCCGCGCCCTGGTGAAGAAACCCCCCATCTTCATTTTCGACGACAGTTTTTCCGCCCTCGATTTCAAGACTGACGCTGCCTTACGCAAAGCCTTAAAAGAAAAGACGGGTGACAGCACCGTTCTGATTGTCACCCAGCGCGTCTCCACGATCAAAACCGCTGATCAAATTATTGTTTTGGATGAAGGCAAGATTGCAGGAAAAGGCACGCACCGCGAGCTGATGGATACCTGTAACGCGTACCGTGAGATCGCGTTATCGCAGCTCAGCATGGAGGAATTATCATGATGGCACATGGGCAAGGCTCACAGCAAGGAAGGCAAAACCAACCACGGCGCGGCATGGGTTTTGGGGGCGGCCCCATGCAGTTGATGCCGGGCGAGAAGGCCCGCGACTTTAAAGGCACGATGATTAAGCTGGTCAAATACCTGCGCGTTTACCAGGTATCCATCCTGATCATGATGGTTTTCGCCATTGCATCCACCATATTTTCCATCGTCGGCCCCAAAATCATGGGGCAGGCCACGACCAAACTGTTTGAAGGGGTCATAGGCCAGATCTCCGGGACCGGAACGGGCATCGATTTCGGTTATATCGGGCACATCCTCCTGATATTGGCGTTCCTATACCTGCTCTCAGCGATTTTTGGTTATATCCAGGGATGGGTGATGGCCGGCGTGTCCATGAAGGTCACATACGCCTTCCGGAAAGATATTTCAGAAAAGATCAATCGCATGCCGCTGGGCTATTTTGACGGCACCAGCCATGGCGAGGTCCTCTCGCGCGTCACCAACGATGTCGACACGGTCAGCCAGACCCTGAACCAGAGCCTGACGCAGATTATCACCTCAGCGGCCTCGGTCCTCGGTGTGCTGTACATGATGTTCTCCATCAGCGTGATCATGACGCTGGTAGCGCTGATCATCATCCCAATCTCCCTGATCATCACCAGCGTGGTGATCAAGCAATCTCAAAAATACTTTAAACAACAGCAGGATTACCTGGGGCACATCAATGGGCATGTCGAGGAGATGTACGGGGGCCACACCGTGATGAAAGCGTTCAACGGCGAGGCGAAAAGCGTCGAGGTCTTTGATGACATCAACGCCACCCTTTACAGCTCCGCCTGGAAATCGCAGTTCCTATCCGGCCTGATGATGCCCCTGATGACTTTTGTGGGCAACCTGGGTTACGTGGCCATCAGCATTCTCGGGGGATACCTGGCGGTGAAAAACACGATCACCGTGGGCGATATCCAGGCCTTTATCCAATACGTGCGCTCCTTCACCCAGCCGATCACGCAGCTGGCCAATATCTCCAATATCTTGCAGCAGACTGCCGCAGCCGCAGAACGCGTGTTCGAGTTCCTGGCCGAACCCGAAGAGATTCCAGACACCCAAATTCCGGTTCATCTGGAAAAGGTGGAAGGTAAAGTGGAATTCAAAGATGTGCACTTCGGTTACAGCCCGGACAAAATCATCATCAATGATTTCTGCGCCACGGTGGCCCCAGGGCAAAAGATCGCTATCGTTGGACCGACCGGCGCAGGCAAAACCACCATGGTCAAACTGCTCATGCGCTTTTATGACGTCAACAGCGGCGCGATCCTGGTGGATGACCATAACATCAAGGATTTCACTCGCCAGGACTTGAGGAAGATCTTCGGCATGGTGCTCCAGGACACCTGGTTGTACAACGGTACCATCATGGAAAACATCCGTTACGGCCGTTTTGACGCCACGGACGCCGAGGTCGTACGGGCTGCCAAGGCAGCTTACGTGGACCATTTCGTTCGGGCGCTTCCCGATAGCTACAACATGGTGCTCAACGAGGAAGCATCCAACGTCTCGCAAGGGCAAATGCAGTTGTTGACCATCGCCCGCGCCATCCTGGCCGATCCGCGCATCCTCATCCTCGATGAGGCCACCAGCTCGGTGGACACGCGCACCGAAGTGTTGATCCAGAAGGCCATGGATGCTTTGATGAAAGGGCGCACCAGCTTTATCATCGCCCACCGGCTGTCCACCATCCGTGACGCCGACCTGATCCTGGTCATGCGCGACGGTGATATCGTCGAGCAGGGCACCCACCAGGATCTCCTGGATGCCGGCGGTTTCTACGCCGAGCTTTACAACAGCCAGTTCGAGCAAGTCCAGGTGGCCTGATGAAAATTCTCTTTATCGGCGGTACGGGTTTAATCAGCTCGGCCTGTTCTGAGCTGGCTGTTGCGCGTGGGTTTGACCTGACGATCATGAACCGCTCCCAATCCGGCAAACACCCCGCCCCGGACGGCGCCCACCTGCTGGTGGGCGATGTCCATGGCCACCCCGGCGCGCTGGACCGCCTGCTGGACGGCCAGCGCTTCGACGCGGTGGTGGATTGGATCGCCTTTACGCCTGCGGATATCGAGCGCGATATACACCTTTTCAGTGGGAAGACCGGCCAGTTCGTCTTCATCAGCTCGGCCAGCGCCTATCAAAAGCCGCCGGCCCACTACCTCATCCGCGAGGACTCCCCACTTGAGAACCCCTTCTGGGAGTATTCGCGCAATAAAATCGCCTGCGAGCAGCGCCTGATGCAGGAATATCACGAGCGCCGTTTCCCGGTGACCATCATCCGCCCCTCCTTGACTTATGGCCCTTCGCAGATACCGTTATGCGGCGCAAGCTGGCAGCATCCTTACACGGTCATCGATCGCATGAAGCGCGGCAAGACCATCATCATCCCCGGTGATGGCACATCCCTGTGGACAGTGACCTGGAACGGCGACTTCGCCAAAGGGCTGGTGGGCCTGCTGGGCAACCCGGCTGCCACCGGCGAAGCTTACCACATCACCTCCGATGAAGTGCTGACCTGGAACCAGATCTACCTGGAAACGGCGCGCGCACTGGGCGTCGAGCTTCGCATCGCCCACATCTCATCCGACCTGATCGCGGCCTACAACCCCAACGCCGTCGGCGACCTGATCGGCGACAAGATCAACAGTTCCGTGTTTGACAACAGCAAGATCAAACGCGCCGTCCCAGACTTCCAATGCGAGGTGCTGTGGGCCGAGGGCGTGCGCCGCGCCATCGCCTGGCACGAGGCTGACCCGGCCCGCCAGACCATCGACGAAAAGATGAATCAGACCTGGGACACGATCATCGCCGCCTACCAGCGGGCTTTCCCCGTTTGAACCTGCGCCGGATGATTACCCGTAAAAGCACTCCCTGGCAAAGGCCAGGTCGGCGGCGAGCAGCCGGTTGACGTCCTGCCCGGTAGAGTACTCAGCCGAAAAACACACCGGGCCTTTGTATGCCATCTGCTTCAGTTTTGCGGCTACCCGCGGCCACGAAGCCAGGCCATCTCGCCCGGCGCACCAGTAAGGCTGCCATTCTGCCCACTCACCCCCTGGCATATCCGTGCGCTGCCAGCAGGCATTCTTTAAATTGACGATTGCCAGGCGCGGGCTGACCATATCCAGGGCGGGCTCGGGGTCTTCCCCCTGCAGGGCGTTGTGCGCCGGGTCCCAAACCGCCCCAACCCAACGCGGATCGTAACCTTCGAGCAGGTGATGCAGGCCCATGGCGTTAACCGGCACAAACGAGCCGGAATGGTTCTGCACGCCGATTTTGAACCGGTAGCGCTCGCAGAACGGCAGCGCTTCGTCCAGCGACTTGCGGGCGCGATCCTCGGCTGCCCAGTAATTTTCTCCCTCCGCGCGGGGGAACATCACCCGGTTGAGCGTGATGCCGGCTTTGACGCAGGCAGCATACAGGCGCTCATCCGTAAGGGGCAGATCCACGGTGACATTGAGCACGCGCACGCCTTCTTCCCCGAGGACGCGCACCGCTTCGGGCAGCGCGGTTTCTATCCTTTCCGGCTCGCACGGAAAACCAGGGCGCACCGGCAGCTCGATCCATTCAAAACCCAGCGAGCGCACATGGCGCGCCAGCTCCGGAAGCGCCATGCCCTTCCAGGGTTTGACAAATACCGCAAAAAAGAAGTCTTGATCCATGGTCAAGTTCCTTTCGGTGGGGATTTTTAGATCGGAGACGCCAGGTCACCATTCTATCCCAGTTTGCATTAAGCGAGTCATCCTCCACTGACATTAAACTATGTCGATAACCGGCGCTTACCAGGCTAAATAGCCCAAGTTGCTACCAAAGGAAAATGAGACTGGCGGCCAGCACAAAAAGGCCAACCTTCAGCTCAAACCCCGAGGCAGTCACAGAATGAATTGATTTAGGTAATAGGCGTTCAATCATAC
>JAJYIW010000137.1 GCA_021789855.1 Chloroflexota bacterium
CTGGCTTTTATTTCTTGCTTTTCCATGAATTCCATCCTTCGAGCGCCTCTCACCCTCTTGCTGGGTTACCTTCGCTCATTTAAATAATGCGGCCTGAGCCTTTGAAGGGACACGATTTCACCCGCGCCTGGATAAAAAGCTATCCACCACGCAGGCAACGAGGGAAAATTTTAGCCGCCTTCCCCTATTCCGTCAAGGGACATTTCTATTTTGGGTTGGCAGGGACATATTTTCTTGGGCCGTTCCTGCAACCTGCTGGCTAAAGGGCACGTTCGTAGAACCACCAGCCAATGATAACCATTTTTTGATACGGGTGTTATACTTAAAAATTATACAGACCCTCAAAAAAAAGGAAATGTTTGATGAGGGTTGGGTGAACGTTCTTATTGGCCATTCCAGGAAATTCATCATACCTACCTTGTTTACCTTAATACCACGGGAGAATTGTAATGATTAAAGTTGAACAGGTCGATCTCAAAGATCATGCCCAGGTCAATCGGTTTGTGCAGGTTTCCTTTGATTTATATAAAAACCACCCGCAATGGGTACCACCCTTTATCTCCGATATCAAAAATATGATGAATAAAGAAAAGCACCCGTATTACGAACACTCGGATGCTGATTTTTTTATCGCCCTGCAAGATGGTAAACCGGTAGGACGGATCGCTGCCCTGGTAAACCGCTCCTTCAATCAGTACCACGACCATAAAGATGCCGAATTTTACCTGTTTGAGACCATTGACAGCCAGGAAGTCGCTGATGCCCTGTTTAACCGCGTTTTTGAGTGGGCCAAAGCCCGCGGTCTAAACCAGGCAGTCGGGCCGAAAGGGTTTGGGCCTCTGGATGGGTATGGTATTCAAGTGGAAGGCTATGAACATCGCCAGATGATGAATATGATGAATTACAACTACCCTTACTACGTCAAACTGGTTGAAGGGGCCGGATTCACCAAGCTGGTCGATTATGTGTCCTGTTATACCCGCCGGGATGGGTTTAAAATGCCTGAAAAGGCTCAAAGAGCGGTTGATATCGTCCGCAAGCGTGGCAGTTTTGAGGTGCTCAAGTTTAAAAATAAGAAGCACCTGGTCAATTGGTCCAAAGCCCTGGGAATTGCGTATAACAAATCCTTCATCAACAATATTGAATATTATCCGCTGACCGAGCGCGAAGTCAAATTTGTAGTCGACAATGTGCTGCTCGTGGCCGATCACCGCCTCATCAAATTGATCCTGCATAAAGGGGAAGTCGTGGGATTCTCTCTGCCTTTCCCTGATATATCCGCCGCCATGCAAAGGGCAAAAGGCAGGATTAACCCGATCACCATTGCCGATCTGATGTTGGAGCTACGCCGGACGAAGTGGATCGATTTCAACGGCATTGGGGTGCTCCCTGAGTACCACGGCCTCGGTGGGAACGCCTTGATGTATTCTGAATTGATCGATACGGTTACCAGTGATGACTTCCACTTCGACCACGCCGAGCTGACCCAGATGGCGGAAACGGCGGTTGAAATCCGTAAGGACTTAATCACCCTGGGAGTCACCCCTTATAAAAATCACCGCGTCTACCAGCGGCCCATTTAACCGCCGAAGACACGGCGCTTTTTTACCTGGCAAACAACTGGCGGCTGGAGAATTTCCAGCCGCATGGCGATCATTTGCCTGGTTCTGGAGTATACTTATTGGCATAGACCAATCTGTTTCTACTGATTCTTGAGAATGGAGGAAACTATGGGAGATAAAAGTCCGCGTGAAAAAGAAAAGCGTAAGAAGAAACAGGCTGACAAGAAGAAAGGAATTACGCCTGTTGCTTCCACAACCACAACCACTACCCCTGTTCCAAAGAAATAAACCCTAAAAAGTACACCCTGATCAGCACAGGGTGTACCCTTTTAATGGGGCTTAACGCCTGATCTTAACTGTTGAACGGCCAGGGAAAAATCCTCCGGGTAGGGTGCAGAAAAAGCCATGCTGGTGTGGGTGAGCGGGTGAATGAACTGGATTGATAGGGCGTGAAGGGCAACCCGGTCGATCCCCCCTGGTTTTGGTTGCCCCTCATCAACCAGTGAGGTGGGCCGGTGTGGGTCGCGATACAGGTCATCGCCCACCAGGGGGAAACCCAGGTAGGCCAGGTGAGCGCGGATTTGATGCGTATAGCCTGTGTGCGGCGACGCCTGGATCAGGCTAATTCCTGGATATCTTTCCAGCACCCTAAAAAAAGTTGTGGATGGCTTTCCTCGGGGGTCAATCGTCGAGCGGTGTTGCCGGTCTCCATCCTTTTTCAGACGCACTTCCAGGTTTTTTTCTGCC
The DNA here is from genome assembly GCA_021789855.1 of Chloroflexota bacterium. Lineage (GTDB taxonomy): Bacteria > Chloroflexota > Anaerolineae > Anaerolineales > Anaerolineaceae > JAJYIW01. The sequence goes on from JAJYIW010000137.1 coordinate 2,310, forward strand.
CAATCCGGGCTGCCCCAGGCCAGGCAATGATACATCTTCTGTACCTGGCGATCTTTGAATTGGCCGTTCAAGGCCTGGTGGGCCTGGGCTGAGCGCGCCACCACCATCACCCCGCTGGTTTCACGATCCAGGCGGTGGATCATCCAAATCCGGCCATAAGTGGGTGAAAGCACGGTTGTGATATGGGGGAGCGTTTTATCATAACCATCCTGGAGGGATAACATTCCGGCAGGCTTGTTGATTACCAGGATGGCGTCATCTGCGTATAAAACCAGATTGGGTGGAATAGAATTCATCATGTAGCTGAATGGTATACTATATTTTAAGTTCATTATACTTCGTGTGAATGGGCCCTCTAAAGAGGTGAAATATGCAAATTGTGATCGTAGCGGTTCACGTAAAGCCCGGTTTTGAGGAAGCTTTCAAGCGGGCTTCCCTCGAAAATGCCAGGAATAGCATCCAGGAGTCTGGGATCCTCCGTTTTGACGTGATCCAGCAATCGGATGATCCCACCCGATTTGCCCTGATCGAAATATACCGCTCCATGGAAGCTCCTGCCCGCCATAAAGAGACCCAACATTATAAGGTGTGGAAAGACACGGTCGAGCCGATGATGGCCGAAGCGCGGACGCGGCTGGAATACCTGCCGGTTTTCCCGGCCACAGACGATTGGAAATAGGCCATGCGATTCGAACTTAACACGCCTGCCCGGATCGTTTTTGGCCCTGGCGTATGGAAGGAGGCAGGGAGCATTGCGGCGGCGTTTGGCCAGCGCGCCCTGGTGGTGACCGGGGTGGGCGCCGCTGACCCGGTCCCACTGGTCTCTGTGTTACACGAAAGAGGCATTGCGACCGAACTTTACACGGTTCAAGGCGAACCCACCCTGGCCTTGATCGAGGAAGGGACGCGCCAGGCGCTGGCGTTGGGATGCGACCTGGTGATCGGCTTAGGGGGCGGAAGCGTGATGGATACCGCCAAAGCCATCGCAGTGATGGCTACCAACCCTGGCGAGCTGGTGGATTATCTCGAAGTGATTGGCAAGGGACAGAGCCTGGGCATGCCTGGCCTGCCGGTGATTGCGCTGCCGACTACGTCAGGAACCGGCGCAGAAGTGACCCGAAACGCCGTCTTAACCGCGCCGGCGAGCCGTATGAAGGTGAGCCTGCGAAGCTCGTACCTGTTGCCCAGGGTTGCCCTGGTGGATCCCGACCTGACGTTGAGTGTCCCACCTGGAGTGACCGCCAGCACCGGGATGGATGCCCTGGTGCAGTTAATCGAGCCTTATGTGACTCCGCGGGCTAACCCCATTACCGATGCGTTCTGCCGCGATGGCGTCGTGCGGGTCGCCCGGAGCTTGTTGCGCGCCTACCAGCACGGGGACGATCGCGCGGCGCGTGAAGATATGTCGCTCGCCAGCCTGTTGGGGGGATTGTCCCTGGCTAATGCCGGCCTGGGCGCAGTCCACGGGTATGCTTCCCCTATCGGAGGGATGTTCAATGCACCCCACGGCGCGGTCTGTGCTCGTCTCCTACCGCCCGTTATGGCGGTGAACCAACGCGCCCTGGCCGAGCGCCAACCCGATTCGCCTGCTCTCTCTCGATACCAGGAAGTCGCCAGGTGGTTAACCGACAATCCGAAAGCCACCCTGGTAGATGGCACCGCCTGGGCGGACGCGCTGTGCCGCGAGATGGCCATCCCAGGGCTCTCCACGTATGGTTTGACTCGCGCGGATATTCCTTTGCTGGTCGAGAAGGGCAAGGTCGCCAGCAGCATGAAAGCCAATCCCATCCAATTGACCGAGGCTGAATTAACCGAAATCCTGGAACTGGCTCTGTAACCGGTTTAGTTGCATACGCTACGGTGATTGATCGGCTCTTCCACGCAAGGCAATGCCTCTTGCCTGGAAACTATCTCATTCCGATCGAAAAAAGCTGACTTCGATGATCTTGGGCCCGCCGTGGACAACAATAGCCGGTGGAACGAGGTAAATGGGCACCTCTGAAAAATTCATGGTGCGTTTGAAGAAATCGGCGAACTCGATAGCTTCGTCATAAGCGCCACAGTGGCTGACGGTCAGGTAGGCCTCAGGGATGCACGGACATTCCTTCATGACCAGGTCTTCCACGCGAGCCAGGGCACGCCGCTTGGTCCGCTCGGTCTCAAATGATTGGACCTTGCCATCTTTCAGAGTGAGGATGGGCTTGATCTGTAACAGGCTGCCAAAGAGAGCTTGCGCGCCGCCAATTCGTCCCCCTTTATACAGGTATTCGAGCGTATCGACCACAAAGTAGAGCGTTTCCCGGGCAGCCATATTTTTGACGTAAGCTTCTACGGTATCGGCATCAATTCCGTCCCGGATGAGCTGGTGGGCCTTTAACAGGATTGAGCCGAGACCGCCAGCAACGGTACGCGTATCGATGATGCGGATATCAGCGCCAGGGAAATCCTGCGCGGCAACCTCAGCGCTCCGCACCGTGCCGGATACGTCCCCGGAAGGGGTTAACACGAGGATGGTATCGCCTTTAGCCAGCAATTTTTCATAAATCGGATGATAAAGGGCGGGCGGCGGTGCAGCCGTTTTGGGCATGACGCTGGCGCTGCGTAGCTTGCTGAGGAAGGTATCGGTGTCAATTTCGGTATCATCCCGGTAGGTCTCATTCCCAAAGATGATCAATTGGGGAAGAACCTCGATGCCCAGGTTGTACAATGTCTCGATTGGGAGCCCACAGGTGGTATCGGCGACTAAAGAAATCATGGTTTGTCCTTCCGGGATAAGCCAGGCGGGATAGTTCCTGATGCTTGAGATTGGGATACGTTATTATTATACCTATCTTTGGGTGTAAAATTTACCTTGGGCAGGCTCAAGCCGGCTTTAATAAATCATCTGTTCAATTGGGCTGTTGTCTGAAACCTGAAAGAAAGGGTCTAGGTTAATCATCATGGGAAATCCCACATCCCCCGACCGGCGTGAGGACTCTTATGCGGTGGTCATTTTTGGCGTGACCGGCGATCTGACCCGCCGAAAGCTGATCCCTGCGTTGTATGAGCTGACGGTGGGCAACCAGCTTCCCGACAAATTTAACGTGATTGGCTTTGCCCGGCGGGATTGGGACGATCAAAAGCTCCATGAGGTGCTGTGCGAGGGGGTCAGGGAATTTGCCCGCACCAGGCCTGTTAATGAGCAGGCCATTGAAAAATTGACGGCGGAGGTGCGCTACATCCGCTCCAGCTTTGATGATGCGGCTGGTTACCAGCGGCTGGCGCAAACCCTAGAGGATTTATCCATTGATCATTGCCTGTTTTACCTGGCCACGCCGCCTGAATCGTACATCGATATTATCCGCCAGATTGGCGAAAACGGGCTGGCGAATAGCCCGAAGGGCTGGCGGCGGATCATTATCGAAAAGCCGTATGGCCGCGACCTGGTATCCGCGACGAACCTGGATGAAGAAGTCCATCGCGTCTTCCGTGAAGAACAGGTTTATCGCATTGACCATTATTTAGGCAAAGAGACCGTGCAGAACATCCTGGTCTTCCGGTTTGCGAACGGTATCTTCGAGCCCTTGTGGAACCGGCGCTACGTGGATCATGTGCAAATTACCGTGGCGGAAACGGTGGGTGTGGAAGGCCGGGCGGGATTTTATGAATCCGCCGGCGTTGTCCGGGATGTTTTTCAAAATCACATGCTCCAATTGCTCACTTTAACTGCCATGGAAGCGCCGGTCGCATTTACCTCGGATTCCGTAAGGGATGAAAAGGTCAAAGTCTTAAAAGCCTTGCGCCACATGAGCCCTGCGGAGGTGATGACGAATACCGTTCGCGGGCAATATGTCTCTGGGTTGATCGATAATCACCGGGTGCCCAGTTACCGGGATGAGCCAGGCGTTTCCCCGGTTTCCCTGACTGAAACCTACCTGGCGGCTCGCATTTTTATTGATAACTGGCGCTGGTCGGGTGTGCCTTTTTATCTCCGGTCAGGTAAACGCCTCCCCAAAAGGCTGACAGAGATAGCCGTGCAGTTCAAACAGGTGCCGTTGGCCCTGTTCGGGGCGCGAAATATGGCTGGCGATGCACCTAACCGGCTGATCCTCCAGATTCAACCGGACGAGGGTATTTTACTGAGCTTCGGCGCCAAAAAGCCGGGGCCAAGCCAGGATATCTTACCGGTTGACATGGCATTTTGTTATGCCGATGCGTTTGGCGGCGAACCGCCTGAGGCGTATGAACGCCTGTTATTGGATTGCCTGGCTGGCGATGCTACCTTGTTCACCCGCAATGACGAAGTTCAATCAGCCTGGAGTTTCACTAACGCGATCATCGATGGTTGGGCCAGCCAGACAGTGAAAAACCTCCCCGTTTATGAAGCCGGCACATGGGGTCCGCCCATCGCGGATAATTTTATCGACCACGACGGGATGGCGTGGCGCAACCTGGATTAAAGGTGAAGGTGTGAAAAAGTTATGGATTGAATTGATGCTCCTGGGATCGATCCTGTTGGGCGCCCTGGCTGTGACAGCCTTTCAGCCTGTTCAGGCCAGTATCCTTGCCCAGATACCGACGGGCTCGATCCCTACCGTCACAGGCACGCCCGTCGGCCCTTATATTACGGTCAATTCGGATCAGGATCAAATTAATGTGCGCGCCCTGCCGAATGCGCTATCGACTAAGTTAGGCGTCTTACTGGCAGGGCAGCAGGAGCCAGCGAAAGGGAAATACGGCGGGTGGATTTTAATCGTATACCCCGGTGTTTCTGGGGGCGAGGCCTGGGTGTTAGGCTCACTGGTAACGTTGAGCGGAGGCGATGTACCGGTGGTAGAGCCTCCACCGACGATGACTCCGCTATACACCAATACGATTGATCCGACCCTGGCGGCCCAGTTTATTGTGACCATTGGGCCGACCCGTTTGCCCACGTTCACTGCCCCGCCGCCGCTGGTGATTCCCACCTATCCCACCCAGGCGCCGGCGCAGCCTACCCGCCAAAAGCTTCCCATCGGCCTGATCATCACCGGCCTGGGATTATTGGGGATCTTTTTCGGGCTGATCTCGTTTATTCGCGGGCGATAACGCGTTCTGGCTAAAAAAATCTTCCAGCCCGTCGAGACATTGAGCGCTTAGCTTGTGGCCTATTGGTGCTTCACAATAGGTAACATCTGAACCCAACGTCCTCAATAACTGGTTCGTTTCCCTGGCTTTTTCCACGGGAATGATCTCATCCTGAGTGCCGTGGGCGAGATAAAAGCGTTTCCGGCGGATACCCTTTAAGTCAATACCATCCACCCACCTGGCTGGCAGGTAAGCCGCCAGCGCACCCAACAAGCGGGTGCGTTCAGGGTAAATCAGGCCCAGGGCATACACCATAAAAGCGCCCTGGCTGAACCCCAGCAGGTCGAATGAGCGGGTATCCAGGGACTGATCCCTGGCCCAGCGGTCAAGCTGGACTAACAGCCGGTCAACCACCGGTTTATAATCGGCCAGGCTGACCGGGTGGCCTGGAGGGGAAGCGATCCAGCCAAATCCACCTTCTGGCGCATTGATTGGGCCCCGCGGGGCGATTTTCCAATAAGCCCCAGGCAGTCGCCGGGAAAAAATCCACATCGAATTTTCATCCCCGGTCCAGCCATGAAGCATCACCAATACCGGATGGTGGCTGCCGGCATCCGAGGGTGGGCGGACGCGGAAGGTCCATCCATCCTGGTGAATCAGCCTGGTTTCAGTCTCTATCAGCACGCTTCACGATCCAATCCAATACCCACAAGATCACCACGATCAAACCCACCGGGATCAACCCGCCGGCCATGCAGAGAAGCGAGGAGAGAAATGTATCCGGGCCATAGATAAAATAAATGAGACCTGAGCCAACGACAAATAACAGGAGCAACCCACCAATAATCAGGCGGATGGTCGTCTGGCGGTGAAATTTTCTTAGATCACGGCTCATCAGCGTTCTCTGCTTTCTGGGTGAAGCACGTAGGTGTGGTACGAGTCGCGCCCAAATTTTAGGCTGGCTATATCCAAGCCGAACACCCTGATAATCATATCATTGGGGATAGAAAATTGCCACCTGCCAGGATGAAACGTTTTAACCAGGCTGTTTTAGCTTGAATGCATATTGAAGACGGGATACAATTTACTCAGGAGAAGGGCAAGGGGAAACTATGTCATTGAAAGATAAACGGATTGTGATTACCGGTGGAGCTCGCCGGGTAGGCCGCTCCCTGGCCCTGGCTGTTGCCCAGGCGGGGGCAGAGGTGGTTATCCATTATAACCAGTCCAGGGGCGACGTTGAGAGTCTCCAGGCGGAGATTGGCGCAATGGGAGGGAAAAGTGAATTGATTCAAGCAGACCTGTCTGACCCGGCGCAAGTCGATGGCCTGATCGCTCAGGCTGTAAAAACAGGCCCCCTGTTTGCTGTGATCAACAATGCAGCGATATTCGAGCCGCTGACCTGGGAAAGCGCTGGTGTGGAAGATTGGAATCGCACCTTAATGATCAACTTGCTGGCGCCCTTCCAGCTCAGCCGGGCCTTTATGAAATCATTAAAACCAGAGGCGACCGGGCGAATCGTCAACCTGTTGGACTGGCGGGCGTTGCGACCTGGGGCGGATCACCTGCCCTACACTGTCAGCAAATCGGCGCTGGCCGCCTTGACGAAATCGCTGGCCATTGCGTTTGCCCCGCGAGTCACCGTCAATGGCTTAGCGCTTGGGGCGATACTTCCGCCAGTGGACAGGCAATCGGCTGCCGATGCGGCCATTAAAGGGCTTCCTGCTCAAAGGTGGGCTACCCTGGAAGAAGTAG
>JAJYIW010000138.1 GCA_021789855.1 Chloroflexota bacterium
GGTGGATCCATAAGATTTGTGCCACCGCCAGCGGCGCCGGCCAGCCCAGCATCATCGAAACGAAGATGGTTAGCACTTCCGCGAAGGAGTTGGAGAGCGTATACGCTACCACTTTGCGGATATTCTCAAAGATTATCCGGCCTTCTTCAACGGCAGCGACAATCGTGCGGAAGTTATTATCCAGTAAGATCAGGTCGGCGGTCTCTTTTGCCACGTCGGTGGCCGTTCCCACCACCACGCCAATGTTGGCCCGCTTGAGCGCCGGGGCATCATTGACTCCGTCCCCAATCATGGCTGTGATCTCACCGTTAGCTTGCAGGGCTTTGACGATGCGCAACTTATCCTGCGGGCGGATGCGGGCGAACACGGCCACGCTGCGTACGCGGTTCTGAAGGGCACCATCTGGCAGTTGAGCGAGCTCAGCGCCTTCCAGTATGTCATCTCCCGGCTGCACCAGGCCGATGTTGTACCCAATCCGTTCCGCGGTACGGCGATAATCCCCGGTAATCATTTTTACCCGGATCCCGGCCCTGCGCGCTACCTGGATCGCTTCCATCACCCCCTCGCGGATGGGATCTTCCATTGCCAGCAGGCCTACCCAGTTATAGCCAGTGTGGTCTTCGAGTGTTTTATGCGGGCGGTAGGCCAGGCCAAGCAAGCGCAAGCCTTCGCCGGCCCATTGGTCGATCTTTTCACGCAGGCTGTTTTTCTCTGCAAGGCCCAACTGGCACATCTCCAGGATGATCTCTGGGGCGCCTTTCAAAAAATCAAAACGGCTGGCCTGTCCATCCAGGCGCACATAGGTGCTCATGAACTTTGTTTCGCTGGAGAACAGCTCCTCAGCCAGGCGTTCAGAGGTATCCACAAGATCCTGCGGTTTTGCGGAGGCCTGCTTTTCTGCGTAGGTCCATAAAGCGACATCGACCGGGCCTTCCAGGTTGTTGCACAGCGCCATCACCTGGTAAGCGCGCTCGGGGTCTACCAGGGCTGCACGCGTTACGCGCATGCGGCCTTCGGTCAAGGTCCCGGTCTTATCGGTGCAGATGGTGGTCACCGATCCCAGCGTCTCTACCGCCAATAGGCGCTTGACCAGGCCGCTGCGCTTGAGTATCTTGCGCATTCCCAGCACCATAATCACGGTGACGGCGATCAAGAGCCCTTCTGGCACCGCAGCGATGGCCAGGACAATGGCGGTGCGCAGCATATTCAGAAACTCAGCACCCATCAACAGCCCGGCCACCAGGATCGCCAGGGTGAACACAGCAACGATGCGGGTCAGTACCTGGCTAAAGGCCTTCAACCGCACCTGGAGCGGCGTATCTTCCTCTTTGTGTTCTTGCAAGCTGGCCGCTATTTTCCCTAGCTCGGTCCGCGAACCGGTCGCGCTAACGACCATCAGCCCGTGCCCGGTCAAGACGGTGGTGCCCATAAAGGCTTTGGCCTGGTCAGCCGTCGCTGCCTGGGGCTCTTCTTCGCACGCGGTTTTATTAACCGGTTCGCTTTCGCCGGTCAGAATGGCTTCGTCGAGAGCCACCTTAGCTGCTTCCAGCAGCACACCGTCACCGGGCACACGGTCACCGGCGTTGAGCAGTACCAGGTCGTCCGGAACTAGCTCGCTGACCTCAATTTCCTGGCGCTGGCCAGCGCGAATCACGGTAGCCGAGGGCTGCAAAAGCCCTTTCAAAGCGATATATGTTTTTTGCGCCTGGTACTCCTGGACAAAGCCTAAGATAGCGTCCACCAACACTACAGCCATGATGATGGCAAAATCGCCATACTCTCTTACGATCAAAGAAACGGCTGCAGCCGCCAAAATGATATAAACGAGTGGGCTTTTAAGCTGGTTGAAGAGAATCTCCCAGGCGGAAATCGCCTTACCGGTGGGTAGGACGTTTTGACCGTAACGTGCGCGGCGCTCTAGCACCTCGCTGTCGTTCAGGCCTTTTCTATCCTTTTTCACCTGGCTAAGGGTATCGGGTTCAACCGCTGGGATCGGCGGGTTCAATGGGTTAATCATGCTCAATTCCTGGACTCTGGTAACGGGTTTAAAAATAGTTGTTTAAATGTTTCGCAATGTTTTATAGTTACAAAACGATTATAATGTTCTTGAGAGAGGTAGTAAAGTGATGAACATCCCCATCCGTTGGGATGGTTTATCATTTACAAAACGATAGCCCTGGTTTACACTCCTTCTGAAGGAGGCATTCTCACCATGAATGAATTACCCAACGGAATCACGAAAATTGAGGAAATGCACTTCATCGAAGACACGGCTTTGTTCTTTGAGCGCATGGGTATGCCGCGAATGGCGGGACGAATCCTGGGGGTGCTCTTGATCGCTGACCCGCCGGCGCAGTCCATCACGGAGATTGGCGAGAAATTAAACGCCTCCAAAAGCTCGGTCAGCATCATGGCCCGGCTGCTGGTGGAAAATGGCTTGATCGAGCGGGTCGCTTCGCCAGTTCCGCGCCGCGATTATTATCGCTTCAAGGAAGGCGGCTGGATCCTCTACATGCGCCAATGGCTGGCCTTGATGCGTGAACTGCATAAAATAGCTGAGCGTGGACTGGCTCTTTTGGAAGAGAAACCCGAAGAAATGAAGGAGCGCCTGCTTGAGGCGCATGATTTGTTCTCCCTGCTCGAGGAACGTATGCCGGAGCTGCTGGAGTTTCTCGAAAAAGAGCGCAAGGAACGCACCGGCATATCAAAATTGAGCTAAAATCGGCGTGGGCCGGTGCCACGGACGGTGACGAACCTTATCGGCGTAACGTCTTACGGCGGCAGGATGTCTCAAGATGCCGCGACACCGAGATCAGGTTCAAATTGAGCGCGTGAATCGTGTTGAGAACGCCGAATAAGGCAGCCTGGTCGCTTAGCGGCCCGCTCAATAGCGTTTTGCCGGTAGGGCGCACCTGGATGGTCATGCCCTCAAACCAATCAGTCCAGTGCTCGGCCAGGTTGCCTTCGACCTGAATCTCATAGATCCATGGCTCATCCATGAGGAACCTATGACAGCAGTAACGGGCGCAGGCTTTCAGCCCAGGCGCGAATGGCTTGCCAATCCCGGTGATCGCCTTGTTTCCAGGCGCCCACCAACACCACGAGTCGCATGGCCAGCGCATTAAGCGAGAAGGGGATTTTAGAGAAATCCAGGGCGCCGGCAAAATAACCTTCGCTAACCGGGTGGATCTGGTCGCGCACCGGCTCCATCCAACTCTTCAGGCCTTCTCGGTATTGATCCGCGTTTTTCATTGAGAGCGTGATGCACACCATGAAGGCAGCAAAAGGTTTTCCTCTCAGCTCTCGCTGGTGATCGGATAAAAATTGCATGGCTTCTGGCAGCCATTTTTGCCCGCGGATGGCGCTGCCTGCCACCACAGCCTGGTAGGGCGCCAGGTCTTCAACCGCCTGCATGGGCAGCACGTCCACCTGCATGCCTGCTTCACTCAAAGTTTTCCCGATGGCTTCTGCCACCCCGCGGGTACTGCCAGCCCGGCTGGCATACGTGACCAATACATTGGATTTCATTTGATTCTCCTTAATTGGCAGCCGTCGCTGCGGTTATTGATGAACGTTGGCCTGACCACCCAATTGAAAAAGCTGGCCAGCCATCAACAGGTACCAGAACCACAAGAACACGACCGAAAAGATCGAGATATAGGTACCTACGTGGGGTATATACAAACCCAGGGCCAGCGCGTTTGCCAGTATCCCCATGTAGGACGTGAGCTTGCTGAACAGCTTGCTTTCCAGCATGACCAGCGAGATGATAACGGACGCCACCGAGCCGAGAAAGTAACTCACCTGAAACGCCGAACCTTGCCAGGTGGCCAGCAGCACCTGTCCTGCGGCCAGGATCGCCACTTTCTGCGCTTCTGTCCCGGCGGTTGTGTACTGGCCACTGAGCGAAAGCATCCCGAAGGCGGGGTTCGATGCAATGAATAGCACCGTCGATGCCAGGGCGAGCAGCGTACCGATCGCCATAGCGCTTCGATTAAAGTGTTTGAGGGCCACATATAAGGCCAGGAAGATCAACATGGCAAGCACCTGGTCACAGACAAGCAGGAGATCCAGGTTCAGCAGCCCCATGAGCGGTTGGCTTTGAAAAACGGCGAACCACCCAAAAACAGTGCTGGGCGGCGGACTGATGAAGATGGTCGCAATCTGAAGGGGGAAAAATACAGCCGAAAGAATCGCCGCTGCTGCGCCAATTCTATAAAGATTTCTCCAGGCTGGCACCGTGGATGTCGTTTCCGTCATTTCCCATTGGATGGCGGCTTTTGACTGAGCGTTCATTATCATTCTCCTTGGTTTATTGATATCTCTACTATAGGGTTTTGCGCGGAGAATGTCACTGTACCAGGGTAGTATTTTCCAGGTGGATGGTTAACCTAAAGAGGTGTACTTTAGTACACCTCTCGCAAGGCTTTCATGAAAAAACAGCGCCGGTCAACCCAGCTTACCGAGCGCCAGGTTGGGATGTCAGGCCGGTCGATCGAGCATTCCAAGCTGGTGGGCGCGGGCCACTGCCTGGGTACGGCTATTGACGCCCAGTTTCCCGTATATATTAGCGGTATGCTTCTTGACCGCACTGACCGTGATTACTAGTTTGCCGGCAATCGCCTGGTTTGAGTCGCCGGCTGCAATCAATCGCAGCACTTCCAGTTCGCGAGCGGTCAGCGCTTCAACCAGTGAATTGGCTTGAAGCTGATCAGTCGTTTTAAGCGTGTTGCCTTTCTTGTTTCCCTGGCTAAAGTCATCCAACAACCCCCTAACAAAACGGGGCACACCAGGCTGACCACTTTTTGCAACCGGTGCTTCACACGCCGCCAACAGCCTTTGCATCTTTTCTCCTTCATCTAAGAACATCCGCACGAATGCCTCTCCCTCGGCAAAGTCCAGGGCTTCCACCAACGCTGCCAGGGCCTCCCTTCGCTTGCCGAGCGCTTCCTGAGCCAGCCCAAGCTGGACCTGGGCTGCCAGCCAGGAATACCCCCTGCCGTGTTCATGGGCGTCGCTAGCGAGCGGGGTTAGGATGTCGCAGGCTTCATCAGGCCGGCCCTGGGCCAGGCGCAACTGGGCCAGCAGGATCAGTTCCTGGTCGCGTAAATAGATGATCTGGCTCGCGCCAGGATGGAGGGCCTCCATCAGGTTGTTGGCTGAGGCCAGGTCGCCGGTTGTCAGCGCCAGGCGGATTTCGAGCATATCCAGCGTGCGCGACAGATCCCAAAACACCGGCGCCGAGGCGCGCAGCGCTTTGGCTGCGTGGATGGTTTCGCCTGCCCCGGCCAGATCGCTCATCGAAAGCTGGACACGCCCCAACACCAGGTGGGTAGCCAATCGATCGGTCGGCATATTCCAGGCGCTCATGCGCTCAATGGCCCTGATCGCTTGCTGGTAGGCCTCGTTCAGCCTGTTTTGCTCGCGCAAGGCCTCAGCCAGAGTCGCCTCCATTCTGCCAAGCGAGCCGGATGAATAGACCCCCAGCGCCGTAATCCTTTCCAGGGCTTTCCGGCAGATTTCCGCTGACTCGTTGAGCCTGCCTTGCATACGGCGGACCACCGCCACTTCAACCGTGGCAATCGCCCAGGCCAGGATGTTTTGCGGTTCAGAGAACATCTGGATTTCCTGGTCGAAAGCCTCCACGGCTTTCTCGAACTGGCCCTGGCTGCGGTAAGCCATGCCAAGGGTGTAGGGCAGCACGCTCCTGGCTGCCAAGATATACGGCGCAAGGGGGCTGGTTTCTAAATTGCCGGCTGGTAAAAGCGCCTCAGCCTGTTTGGCGAGCCCAACGGCAGCCTCGTGGTCGCCGGCCATCAGGGTAAAGAATGCTTTTATGGCGGCTGCGCTTCCCAGGAGGATAGGTGCCTCCGGTGCTTGTTTATCCTGGCCGGCCAACGCTTCCATCTGGCCAGCCAGCTTGTAGATCCCCGTTGCGTCAGCGGCGAACAGCAGTGTCCAGGCTTTGGCCAGCAGGAATGGTGGGCGCCGACCGGCTACATCTTCCGGCAGCGCATTGATCCACCTCATCAGGGTAGCCAGCTCGCCTCTCGTCACGAGCGGGTAGGTGTTTTCTTCTACCAGGCGGGCGGCGCGAGCGAAGTCCCCGGCGGCCAGGGCATGGTTGACCGCCTCGATGGGAAACCCATTTTGTTCATACCAGCCTGAGGCTTTCAAGTGCAGCGTGTTAATCGCTTGAGCCGGCAAGGCCTGGCGCAGGCGAGCCTTGAGTAAATCGGCAAACAGGTGGTGGTAACGGAACCAGAGTCCTTCGTCATCGAGCGGGACCACAAACAGGTTTGCCCGGCGCAGCTTCACCAACAAAGCCTGGCCGTTCTCGCCGCCGGCGACGGCTTCGCACAGCCCTGCGCTCAGGCGTTCCAGGATTGAGGTTTGCAGCAGGAAGGTTTGCATGTCTGCCGGCTGCTGTTGGATCACTTCTTCCACCAGGTAATCCGCCACATACAGGTGGCTGCCGGTAAACGCCCTGACGAAACGACTGATGTCCTCCTGGTTTTGCATGGAGATTGCTGCCAGTTGCAGGCCGGCAACCCAACCCTCCGTGCGCTCTTCCAGGGCTTTAATATCTCCCCTGGTCAGGTTCAGTCCCATCATCCGGTTGAGGAATAGAGCTGCTTCGTCCAGCGTAAACCGCAGATCCCGGGCGCGCACTTCCACCAGGCGGTTGCGGGCGCGCCATCGCGCCAGGGGCCAGGGCGGATCGGTGCGGGTGGATAGGACAATGTGAAACGAATCGGGAAGGTGCTCAATCAGGAAAGAGAGCGCTGAATGGATCGATGGGTTTTGGATAACGTGGTAATCATCCAACACCAGCATCAAAGGTCCGGCCAACCTGGTGAGATCGTTGATCAGGAGGGTAGGGATGGTTTCCTCAGGCAATGGTTGAGGGGATTGGAACAACGGCAGCGCTGATTCGCCCACTCCCGCCTGCACCATTTGACAGGCAGCGATCAGGTAGCTCCAAAAGCGAGCCGGATCGTTGTCGCCTTCGTCCAGGGAAACCCAGGCCACCAGGCCTTTGTAATGGCTGATCAATTCGCTCAATAATGTGGTTTTGCCAAACCCGGCCGGGCCCGATAACAGCGTGAGTATGCCTGGCCGGGACACGCCAGTGAGCATCACGTCCGTCAGGCGTTGCCGCTCGACCAGGTTTGTCCTTGCTGGAGGAATATAGAGCTTGGTGGAGAGGAGGGAATCAACCATTCCAGAGCTGATTATACATTGGTAAGGTTTTTTCCTGTTCATCATCCAGCCATCACGCGATAAACCAGCATCTCAGCCGCGTGGCTGGTGTTTTGGCCGGCGGATTATAAGGCGCTATTATGGCCCTTTGGTTGATTCTGCTAGTACACGGTCAATGGTAAATGCTTACCGGTTCATGTCCAGTATTTATGACCTGGCGATACTCATCTTTGATGAAACTGGAGTCCTGCGAGAACGGTATTTATCACGATAAGCCATCCAATTAAGAAAGCTGCGGTATAGCGGGGCTGATTTGAAACTCAGGTATTGGATAAATTGGCTTTCAAAGAATAATAGCCTTCCCCTGCACAAGACATGCAAAGGATCTGCCCATCGCGAATTAGCTCCCGCTCATTGATGATTTCTTCACCACATGCACTGCATTGTACACGCACCCCGGGGCGAGACAGGATGTGTTTCACCGGCTCGATCATGGCAACTTCCTGCACCATGAGCAGCTCCTCGTCGGGCAATATCTGATAAGCCTGCAATTGAGCATAATAATGGCGTTTCTCCTGCGGCGTACAGTGATAGGCGCTTTCACGCACGTCAACCCGAGGAGCAATCCGCACGGCGCGATTGGTTTGTGTTTCCACAAACGTGGCTGCAATTTTGCCGTAGTCTTGAAGGCGCAACCTTCGATGACCCAGGGTACATCCCGTGGCGACTTCTATGCCGTCAGAAAAACACCCGTCGCTTTCCACGATAGCCAGCAAGCGCTTCCCAGGATTCTCACCCGGCGGGGTGCCGAAAATCTTGCTGGCAAGCAGGCCAATGCGCACGCCCAGCACCTGGCGCGGGCACAGGTGGTCATGGCGGGCAGACGATCGTTCGAGAAAGGGTTGGATATCCATAGCTTCCATTGAAGTGTTCAGCTCTTCCAATGCAATTCGGCAGGTTGTTCATGAGTCTCTGCCGTGCAAAATAGTACAAGCATTTTGGATGGGTGAAAATAGGCGTTTATCCAGCGATGGGGGGAAGCGGCGTTAAACAACAGGCTGTCACCTGTAAACAGGGGGTAGGGTTTGTACGCAATCTCGCAGGTCATGGCCCCTTCAAGGCAATAGATAAATTCTCGCCCGATGTGACTGACCACCGGAATTTCATCGGTTATGGTTTCCAGCGTGACCAGGATCGGCTCGGCGCCCAACGATGGCAATCCTTGCCCTAATTTTTCCAGGGTCCCATTGGAGAATGGGATCTTTAACCGCTGACCTTGCTGCTGATAAATCAATAAGGGTTCGGGATTCTCTCCCTCAAAGAAAGACACGACAGGAATTTCGAGCCCATCCGCCAGCAATTTAAGGGTATAGACATTCGGATAAGTGCGATCATTTTCGATCAGGCTGAGGGTATTCACACTGATGCCGCATTTCTTAGCCAGTGAGCGAATGTTCAACCCTTTCTGTTTTCGGAAAGCACGCAGGCGAGATCCAATCTGTAAATCGCTGCTGCAAAACGATCTTTGGCTGGAGGAAGCATCCTGCAGAATAATTGAATGGACATCCTGGTGGATGCGAACTGGCGTTTCCCTTTCATTTTTCTGTATCATGGGATCAACCTTTTTCATAATATCCTCCCCAACGCGGGTCGAAGTGCACGCGTCATGCTACATGCTTCCCTGGTCGTTTTTATGTAAAATGAGATGGCCCTGTTTATCTTGCTCAATTTGAAGAGAAACCATGGACTTGGCTGCCGGGCCGCGCAGCACGGTTCCATTGGCGCTGAAATGGGAGCCATGGCAGGGGCAGGTGAATCCATCCG
>JAJYIW010000139.1 GCA_021789855.1 Chloroflexota bacterium
TCCAGGACGCCGACCTGGAATACGATCCCCGGGACTACCCTGCCCTGATCAAGCCCATCGAAGAGGGCATCGCCGATGTGGTTTACGGCTCGCGCTTCCTGGGCGGCGCACGCCGGCCGGCGCTCTATTGGAACATGGTAGCCAACAAGCTGCTCAACTTTATCACCAATATACTTTATAACAATATTCTCAGCGACATGGAAACCGGCTACAAAGTGTTTCGCCGCGAGGTCGTCAAAGACATCGTCCTCCGCTCGCATCGCTTCGATTTCGAGCCCGAATTTACCGCAAAAATTCTGAAGCGCAAATTGCATATCTTTGAGGTGCCTATCACCTTCAACCCGCGCGATTATTCCCAGGGGAAAAAGATCCGAGCGATCGACGCTTTTTACGCCTTGTGGGCCCTGCTCAAATATCGCTTCGTTGAGTAGGGGCGAAGGGCGCTCACTTACCGCTGGCGTTTCCCTGCTCCGCCGGCCTGATATCTTTCACATTTAATTGGAGAAACTGCTGCCCCCCGTATTCATTCACCTCAAAGATATATAAGAGGTCGACTCGATCCGGCAACTGGTCAATCCGGTGGCCCTGGCGGAACGCAATCGCCTCGAAGGGGGCGCCATCATCAGAGAGCACGGTTAATTTAAGATGCTGGCTTTCTTTGCCGACGACCTTTTTCCCTTTCACTTTGACATTGCGGGATACAAAGGCAATTTCAGGATTACCCATCCCAAAAGGCTGAAACTGATCAAAGGCCTTCATCCGGTCGGGCCAATGGATTATCACATCCCTGGATAGCGTTATGATGGCATCCGCGTGTAAGACGGGCTGCAGCTCCAGGTTGGAAAGTTGATCGTCAGCGATAGCCTCCAGTTTCTTTCTCAGTTCGTCAAGATGGGTATTTTTCACGGTAAACCCTGCGGCGGCGCTATGCCCCCCGTGATGCTCAAGCAGGTCGCGGCACTGGTCAAGCGCCTCGGTGATATTAAATTCTGGGATGCTACGGCAAGAAGCGCGAGTTTCTTTTTTATCGATGTGCCCGACAATCGCCGGGCGATAATAGGCCTCCACCAGCCGCGAGGCCGCCAGGCCCACTACCCCTGCATTAAAACTGGGGTCCATTGCAAAAATTAACCTGGAAGCGCCATCAGTTTGCTGAACCAGCTCAATCGCCCTGGCCTGGATTTCTGTGGTGATCCGCCGGCGCTCCTTGTTTTGAACATCCAGCTTTTGCGCCAGCTCGCTCGCACGGATGGGATCTTGCTCAGTTAACAAATCATAGGCCATTTGGGCTAACTGCAATCGCCCGGCCGCGTTCAGCCGCGGCCCCAGGATAAAGCCCACATCGCCAGCCGTGGTTTTCTCAAGCAGCAGGCCAGCCACCCGCGCCAGAGAAAAGAGCCCCTGGCGTTTATTTTCTCGGATGCGCGCCAACCCTTCAGCGACCAACATGCGGTTCTCGCCTGTGAGGGGGGCCATGTCAGCTACCGTCCCCAGCGCCACCAGGTCGAGCCAGTCATCCGCTCTTTTCCCATCCAACGGGTAACGCTCCAGGTAAGCCTGGGCCATTTTATACGCCAGGCCCACCCCGGCCAGGTCTTTATAGGGATACCCATCCCCGTCCTGTTTAGGGTTGATCACCGCCTTCGCCTTTGGCAATTTCCCCTCGGGCAGGTGGTGGTCGGAGATGATCAGATCCAGCCCCAGCTTACGCGCAACGTTAGCCTCTCGGGGCGAACGGATGCCGCAATCCACGGTTACCACCAGCCTGGCCCCCTGATCAGATAGCTTTTTCAACGCCCCCTTATTAACCCCATATCCTTCCTTAAATCGGTCAGGAAAATAGGGTGTCACATTTCCCCCCGCGGCCTCGATAAGCTCAACCATCAAGGCCGTGGCGGTGACCCCATCCACATCGTAATCACCGTACACTACCAGAGGCTCGTGGTTTTGAATCGCCTGGTGCAGGCGCTCAACCGCGTCAGTCATACCCTTCATTACGTAGGGACTGGTTTCGCCCTGGTACCGGTGGTTTAGATAATCTTCCGCTTGCTCCGCCGTGGTAATCCCGCGGTTGAATAACAACTGCCTGACGATAGGCTGGTAATTTTTTAACCCTTCGCTAGGTCCATCCGAAATTTTTGGGCTGATATCCCAACGTTTACTCAGGGGAGCGGTATCGGGGCTCATCACCGGGGCTGTCACGGCTTGAATGCGGGCTGATTTTTCCCGCTGGCGTTCAGGTAAATTCTGGGGATGCGGTTGGCCAAGCCACACACCACCTCGTAATTGATCGTCCCCCATCGCCTGGCCAGGTCTTCGGAAGTGATGGCCCGGTTGCCCTGCCGGCCGATCACCACTACCTCATCTTCTAGCCTGGCCTGCGGCAGCCCGTCTAACTGCACCATGCACTGATCCATGCACACGCTTCCCACAATCGGCGCCAGCTCGCCATGGATCAAGACCTGCTGGTGGTCTACCCGGCGCAGGCCATCCGCGTAACCCACCGGGATCACCCCGATTCGCTCGGTTTTTCGGGTGATATATCGAGAGCCATAGCTGACGCCATGCCCCGCTGACAGGTCTTTGATCGATGTAATCCGGGTCTTCCAGCTTAACGCCGGGTAGAAATCGGGCGGCAGCGGCGCCTGCGGCGATGGATCCAGCCCGTACATCGCAGCGCCGACCCGGATCAGGTTAAACCGCGCATCCTTAAAATAGATGGCCCCGGCTGAATTAGAGGCGTGAATCATCGGGGGCAAGCCGTGACCATTGGATTTGAGTCCATCCAGGACCTTCTGAAAACGGTCAAGTTGTTGTTGGGTCGTCTCCACATCCGGCTCATCTGCCCTGGCAAAATGGGTAAAAATACCCTCGACCATGATCCCGGGCTGTTCGCGCAGGTAACGGATCAAGTCAAGGGCCTTAGCGGGGTCAATCCCCAGCCGGCCCATCCCGGTTTCCACCTTGACGTGCACCCGCACTTCGCCGGTTCCTTCCCTGGCGCATTCCACATAACTGGCCGCCAGCTCAGGGTCGTAGACCGTCAGGCTGACCTGGTTCGCCATCGCTTGAGGCAGCCTGGCGGGAGGTGTGTATCCCAACACCAGGATCGGACACACCAGCCCAGCATGGCGCAAGGCTAAGGCCTCTTCCAGCCGGCTGACGCCACACCAGGCCGCCCCGCCTTCAACAGCCGCCTGCGCCGCCGGGATCGCCCCATGGCCATACCCATTGGCTTTTACAATCGCCATGACTGCCGCATCGCTTAAATCACGTAAGCGGGATACATTGTTACGGATAGCGGCCAGATCAATTTCCAGCCAGGTGGACCAATCCAAAGAATCCATGGGGGGTAGTATATCCTGCCTTACCGGTTGAGGCAAGGTAAGAGACTCTCGTTGAGTTTTTCCCTTGACAATCCAGACTCTTTTGGTGATACTGGCATCATCATGACGGAACCTTTCACCTTCGAAGTCCTCGCCCGGCAGGGCCGCGCGCGCGCCGGGATTTTGCATACCCCCCACGGCGATATCCCAACGCCTATCTTTGCCCCGGTCGGGACACAGGCCACGGTTAAAGCCCTGACCCCGGCGCAATTGATCGAGCTGGACGCAAAGCTCATCCTATCCAACACCTACCACCTGTACCTGCGCCCCGGCGATGAACTGGTGGCCAGCCTGGGCGGTTTACACCAATTCATGGCCTGGAATCGCCCCATCTTGACCGATTCGGGCGGGTTCCAGGTTTTTTCCTTGACGGATATGCGGAAAGTGGACGATGACGGAGTCACTTTTAAGAGCCACATCGATGGCTCAACCCATCGCTTGACGCCCGAAAAATCGATAGCCATCCAAGAAAACCTCGGCGCGGATATTATCATGGCGTTCGACGAGTGCGCTTCCCCTTACGACCGGTCTTACCTCGAAAAGGCCATGAACAGGACTCACTTATGGGCAGAGCGTTGTCTCAACGCGCAGACCCGGCGCGACCAGGCGCTCTTTGGGATCGTCCAGGGCGGTATATTCCCCGATCTGCGCCAACAATCCGCTGAAACCATCGCCTCATTGGGCTTTCCCGGCCACGCAATTGGCGGCCTATCGGTGGGCGAGACGAAAGAGGAAATGCACCGGGTTTTGGAGCTGGTGGATGCCATCTTGCCCGAATCAAAGCCACGTTACCTGATGGGCGTGGGAACACCTGGGGATCTGGTCAATGGCATTCGCCGCGGGATCGACATCTTTGATTGCGTCCTACCCACCCGCCTGGCGCGCCACCAGGCCGCCATGACCCCTACCGGCCGGATCAACCTGCTTAATGCAGCAAATGCCCGTGACGATCGCCCCATCGTCACAGGTTGTGGGTGTTACACCTGCCAGCATTTCAGCCGCGCTTACCTGCGCCATCTCATTATCGCCAAAGAGATGCTATCAGCCACGCTGGTGTCTATCCACAATATTTACACCTTGCTGCAGCTTACGCGCGACCTCCGGCAGTCCATATTGGAAGGCCGCTTCGATGAATTTTGCATCGAAAACGATCCCCAGCTTGCGACAGGCGAGTAAACTCCTCACCTGCATGCTGGTCACAGGTCTCCTGGTATTAAGCGCCTGCCAGCCGCCGCAAGCGAGTCGCGCTCCTACCCCCTGGGTAGTTCGCCTTTCTACAACGCCTGCCGTAAAGTCATGGAGCCAGCGCGTGGGCGCCTGTGCATTGAAGATTCCCGGCATTGGCCTGGCCGTCGATGAAATTCCGGCGGATCAGCCGCTAGCGCCAGGAGTGACCCTGAGCCTGCGGGCTGGAATCGCCGCCTCGCCAGCCCTGCCTTATGTCGTAACCCTGGGCTGGGATGAGATTGTGATCCTGGTCAATGCGTCCAATCCCATTAACGGGATTACCCTCCAGGATCTGGTCGCCCTGTACCAGGGTCAATTTCCTACCTGGAATGAGCTCCTTAAAAGTGATGGTCAATCCGGAACGTTCACTGCCCCGCTTGAGGTCTGGGCTTATCCCCAGGGGGATGACCTTGAAACTTTCTTTAACCAGCAGAGCGGCCGATCAGCAGGCCTCAGTAACACACCTCAGGCCAAGGTACGGATCGCACCCGATCCATCCGCCATGCTCCAGGCGGTGGGTCAAACCCCTGGTGCGGTGGGGTATTCCTTAAAGAGTTACCTGGGGGAAAACCATCCATCCATCCGGTCTATCCCAATCACCCCCGGTGACCCGGCCCTGTTGCGCGTTCCGGTGACAGCCGCCATGCCCGCCGAGCCACAGGGACTCCTTCGCCAGCTCGTTCTCTGCAGCCAATCCAGCCAGCCCAATTAATTTTCTCCTTGACACCCCAGATCAAGCGTGATAACCTTGACATCCCCATTAGATTCCTGCCTGTCGCTCAACCGCACCACACCGATATCTTTGGGGAATATCTTTAAGTCTAATTAGTATGGAGTAAGAGTATGGCTGAACGTTTTGTTGGGACCGTAAAATGGTTTAATGCCTCTAAGGGTTATGGCTTCATTGGACGCGAGGGAGGTGAAGACGTCTTTGTGCATTTCTCCGCCATCCAAATGGAAGGATATAAACGGCTTAAAGAAGGTCAAAAAGTGGAATTCTCCATTGAAAATGGTCCCAAAGGCCTTCAGGCTGCGGACGTAGTTCCAGAATAATCCTCTCAATCTCGATCATCAAAAAGGCCGCACTATCTTGCGGCCTTTTTGATTCCTGAAGACGTATCGCTTTTCTACCTGGCCTTCAATGCCCTGGCCATTCTTTCGAGAGCCTCAGCCAATTGCGATCGCGGGCAGCCAAAATTTAACCGGACAAAACCTTCTCCGCCTGGCCCAAACCACTTTCCATCATTCATTGCCACTCGAGCCCTGGCCATGAAAAAGTCACTCGGTGTTTGATCGAGTTCCAGGGCCTGGCAGTCCAGCCATGCCAGGTAGGTTCCCTCTGGGACGCTCATGGTGATCCCCGGCAGGTTGTTTTTCACGAAATCAACCAGGAAATCGCGGTTCGCCTGTAAATAAACCAGCAGCTCATCCAGCCAATCCTGGCCGCCCCGGTATGCCGCCAGCGCCGCTGTCATCCCTAGCAGGTTCACACCCTTAACCAGGCCTTTCCCCGCTTGACTGAATCGTTGGCGCAGCTCCGCATCCTGTATCACAGCAAAAGAGCAATCCAACCCGGCGATATTATAGGTTTTGCTGGGTGCCATCAGGGTGATGGTCTGCCGGGCAAGCTCAGGGGAAAGGGTCGCAATGGGCGTATGCGGGTGGCCGTTGAAGACCAGGTCGCAATGAATTTCGTCAGAACAAAGGGTGACGCCGTGCCGCAGGCATATTTCTCCCATGCGGCTCAATTCTTCAGGGGTAAACACCCGCCCGACCGGGTTGTGCGGATTGCACAGGATAAATAAGCGGGTTTCGGGCGTGATAGCGGTCTCAAAAGCTTCGAAGTCAATACCATACCACCCATTTTCCTTCCGCACCAGGCTCGATTCGACCCGGTTGAGCCCAGCATAATCCGGGCCCTTAAGGATAGGCCCGTAAACCGGCGTTTGGACCAGGACATCATCACCCGGGCTGCCCAACGCGTGGCAGGCCTGGTTAAACCCATTGACCACCCCTGGCATCAGGAGAATATCATCAGGCTTCACCTGCCAGTGATAGCGGTCTGCCAGCCGCTCCACCAGCACCTGGCGGAGCTCAGCCGATTCATCTGCATAACCAAAGACGCCGTGCTCCACCCGGTCGCGTAGAGCCTGGATCACCGGTTCAGGGGAGCGGAAATCCATATCAGCCACCCACATAGGCAGCACATCTGGATCATAATGACGCCACTTAATGCTATCCGTCTGGCGCCGTTCGATCAAGGTATCGAAGGTATAAGACATAATGGGAAATTCTCTTTTCTGTATAAAATGGTACCATCTTGTCAGGTCGTATAAATTGATCCAGGCCAGTCAGGAAGGTTAATCTGGGCTCGATTATAATATATCCGATGGATCCACTTCACCCGTCTGCATTTATGCCACAAAGCGTGTATTTAAATTCTCCCGATTGGGAAGACTACGCATTGCTCGACAGCGGCGACGGGCAAAAGCTGGAGCGTTTCGGCCCGTATACCTTCGTCCGCCCAGAACCGCAGGCCGTCTGGCACAAAGCCCTGCCCGATCGGCGCTGGAAATCTGCCGAAGCCATATTTCAGCCGTCCAATGAGGAGAACGGCGGCCACTTTGAGAAACAGGCCCCCATCGAGTCACGCTGGCCAATGGCTTACAAAAGCTTGAGATTCTGGGCGCAGATATCTTCTTCGCGTCACCTGGGCGTCTTCCCCGAACAGGCCTGCCATTGGGATTGGATCCAGGCGCAGGTCAGCGCAGCCGGCCGCCCCACCCAGGTGCTTAACCTGTTCGGTTATTCCGGCCTGGCCAGCCTGGCGGCTGCCCGGGCTGGCGCACGCGTTACCCATGTGGATGCTTCAAAAAAAGCAGTCACCTGGGCGCGTGAAAACCAGGACTTATCTGGCTTGAACGACCGGCCTGTTCGTTGGATTGTGGACGACGCGGTCAAGTTCGTACAGCGGGAAGGCCGGCGCCAGGCCCGTTATGATGGCATTATCCTGGATCCGCCCAAATTCGGGCGCGGGCCCCAGGGCGAAGTTTGGGAGTTTTACAAGCTGTTGCCCGCCCTCCTCCAGGCATGCCGGCAGATTCTATCGCCTGAGCCCCTGTTTATCGTGCTCACCGCTTATGCCATCCAGGCCTCTCCGCTCACTTTATATTATGCCTTGCAAGAGGCTCTCTCCGGCCTGGGAGGCTCACAGGTGGCGGGTGAGCTGGTCACCATTGAGCGCAGCGCCGGACGCTGTATCTCAAACGCCCTCTATTCACGTTGGAAAGCGAGTTAACATGACATCCACCCCACCCTTGATCACGTTTATCGGCCCGGGCGTCATGGCGGAAGCCATGATTTCAGGCCTGATCCGCCAATCCGTTGCCAGGCCCGATCAGATCCGTATTTCCGGCCCTGAAACAGACCATAACCAGGAACTACAGGCCCATTACGGCGTCACCCCCTTTACGGATAATTATGCCGCCGTCCAATCCGCCCAGGTGGTCATCCTCTCGGTCAAGCCGCAGCGATTAGATCGTGTGCTGGATGGCCTGAAGGGCGGGCTTGACCCCGAAGCGCTGGTTTTATCGATCGTAGCCGGCGCCTCGATCCAGACCATTCAAACCGGCCTGGAGCATAGTGTTATCGTCCGCGCCATGCCCAACACACCTGCCCAAATCGGTGAAGGCATCACCGTGTGGACTGCCTCGCCAGCCGTCCGGCTTGAGCAGGCCGATCTGGCCCGCCAGATTCTGCGCGCCCTCGGCACCGAGATCCAGGTCGAGGAAGAAAGCTACCTGGATATGGCCACGGCTGTCTCTGGCTCTGGCCCGGCTTATGTTTTTCTATTTCTCGAAGCCATGATTGACGCCGGCGTCCACCTTGGCCTGCCCAGGCGCATCGCAGAAGAAATGGTCGTCCAGACCCTGCGTGGATCGGTTGATTACTTCCAGATCAATAAAGCGCACCCCGCGCATCTGCGCAACCAGGTCACCTCACCAGGTGGAACCTCTGCCGCAGCCCTGTACTACCTGGAAAAGGCAGGATTTCGCACCGCTATATCCCGCGCCATTTGGGCGGCTTATGAGCGTTCACAGGAATTAGGCAAAGGCAAAGGCAGCCATCCGCCGGAGAAGGCCGATAACTCAAATTGACGAACCAGCCGCCATCCTTTCCATGAGGTGTATCGCCTATGAGCCAGCTTGAAAAATCGAAACCGATCGCCATTATCAACAGCGTCGCTCCCATCCGCATTTGTGATAACGGGGGGTGGACCGACACCTGGTTTGCCGGCCACGGGACGATTTTTAATATCGGCGTTTATCCTTACGCAGAAGTCCAGATCGAGGTCTTCCCCCTGCAAGAACGGGAAAACCGCGTGGTGATCCACGCAGAAA
>JAJYIW010000140.1 GCA_021789855.1 Chloroflexota bacterium
CTTTTTGACCTGACCCATTTCCCTTTAGGACACCCTCATGAAAACCCGATCCTTCAACAACTATTCGCCGCGAGGCAAGTTTATCGTTATTCTGAGTTGCATTTTATTATTGATGCTGGCCTGCACTTTTCCCAGCCGGTTGAGCGCCATGCTAGCAACCGCGACCCCGGAACCCGAAATAACGCCCACCTCGCCTGCCACCCCAAATACGCTGGAATCCTCCCAACCCACGGCTACCGGTACAGCAAATTGTTACCTGGGCACCTGGAAAATAGGGGATCTGAGCGATTACATCACCCCGATCCTGACCGCTCACAAGATACAGGGCATCACCCCTGGCGGCTCAACAGGTTCTTTGATCCTCACCTTTACCCAGGATGGAAGATTCACCTTGTTGTCTGATGGGTATCATAGTTTCTATAACGCCCAGCTTGGAATCCTCCCCATTAAAATCGACGTAGCTATTGAAGGGAGTGGTTCAGGCGAGTTCCAGGTTGACAAGTTTGGCAATCTGCTAATCACCAACCCGGACTTCAGCCAGATCACCGCCTCGGCTTCAGCAGCTTCGATCACAGTTTTCCCTGCCACGAACTTCAATGACCTCGTCCCAGCACTGGGCAATGACCTGGCTGGAAAAACGGTCAGCACAGGCTCCACCTGCAACGGGAACAGCCTGACTTTTGACACGGGTACGGGCGGTGCACCGCCGCTCATTTTCACGCGAGCCACACCCTGAACTATGTTTGATTCAATTCCTGGAGGAAACCACCTATGGATCGCTCATTTGTTGAAAACAACCATCGGCAGTTGAAGCGTTTACAAGCCTTTGCAGCCCAGGTGACCGATGAAGAGTTGGTCGCGCCCATGCCAGCCGGCTGGAACCCCGCTTCCGTCCTGGCGCACCTGGCTTTCTGGGATCATCGCGCGCTCCTGCTCATTGAACGTTGGCAAAAAGAGGGTTTCAACGAGTCTCCGCTTGACACTGACCTGGTCAACGAAGTCACCCGCTATTTCTTCGTGAACTTGCCGCCACGCGAGGCGCTGCGCCTGGCGCTGGAGAGCGCCGAAGCGATCGACCAGGTATTGGCTGCTCTGGACCAAGAATTCATCGAATCGATGCGGACGAATGGCCGGGCGGTCCAGGTCGACCGGGGCCGGCACCGTGGCAATCACCTGGACGAGATTGAGCGGGTTATCGGAAAATCCTATTCAGCCAGCGCCTGAAATCCTTACTCTTTTTTGCGAAAGCAGAATTCTAGGCGCTGATCGGCCTGTTCCCTTTTTTTCTTTAATGCTAAAATTTGCATTATGAACAAGCACCGCATGACTTTCCAGCGCAAGAAGATTCTCGATGAAATGCGACGCTATCCTGGCCACCAGGCTGCTGAAGCCATTTACGATCGCCTGAAAGCTGAGATGCCAGAGCTGAGCCTATCGACCGTGTACCGCAGCTTGAAAGGATTAGCCGATATCGGCCAGGTCTCAATCAGTGATTTAGGGGATGGACTGGTGTTTGAGCTGATCAACAGCGAACCTCACCATCACCTGGTTTGCCTGGGGTGCCATGCGGTCCTGCCCCTGGATAATGCGGAGGTTACCCCCTTTTTTAAGCAAATTGAATCCAGAGGTTTTAAGATCGCCACGACCCACTTATGCCTGTATGGCTATTGCTCTGCCTGCCAGGAAAAAGGGTTGTTCCAGTAACTCATCGCCAAAAACAGGTGCATGAATGAAACAATTACACCCATTCTTCTCCTTGCCAGGGCCGCGACTCATTGCCATCACTTATGCCGTGCTTGGGCTTTGGTTAGCTACCACCGCCATGCATATACCAGATGGCTATTTAAGCCCGGCAACTGACCTGGTCATGCTGATGCTGGTGTTTCCCTTCTGGGTGCGAGGCGTCCAACACCTGCGGAAGACCGTTAATGCAAGGAACATTCCGGTCATTGCGCTTTTTGCAGCATTGAGTTTCGTGATCATGATGTTCAACGTCCCCCTGCCGGGCGGTACGACCGGACACGCCGTAGGCGGGGCGCTGGCAGCCATCGTGCTGGGTCCTGAAGTCGCTTCCATTGCTATCACGATCGCCCTGGTCATCCAGGCTATCTTTTTTGGCGATGGCGGCATCCTGGCCATTGGCGCGAATTGCTTCAACATGGCTGTCGTGCTGCCCTATGTCAGTTATCACCTCTACCTGGCACTGCTTAAAAATCCTAAAATCCGGGAAAAGAGGCAGGCTGTTGCGGCGGGCATCGGCGGCTGGGCCGGCCTGACCATCGCCGCACTGTTTGCGGGGATCGAATTTGGCTTGCAACCCCTCCTGTTTCATACCGCCAACGGCACCCCCCTTTACGCCCCTTACCCGCTATCCATCGCCATACCCGCCATGGTTATTCCCCATGCCTTGGTGGCATCTGTGGTTGAAGGGGTGTTCACCGCCCTGGTGGTCGCTTATCTCATGCGCTCTAACCAGGCTGTGCTGGCGAAATCGGCGAAGCTGGCTGAGGCGGCCAGGCCAGGCCACCTGCCCGTGCGCAACACGGCGATTCTGCTCCTGGTTTTAGTGATCGCCACACCGCTGGGATTGCTGGCGCCAGGAACCGCCTGGGGAGAGTGGGGGGGCGAGCAACTTCAATCGCTTGGGTTGGGTTTCATCCCCTCCGGATTGAAAGCCATGGAAAACCTGTGGAGCGCCCCTCTACCCGGTTACAACCTGCCTGCCATTCATAACCCGGTGCTGGGTTATCTCCTTTCTGCGACGCTGGGCGTGTTCCTGGTGGGCTTTCTGGCCTGGCTCTTCACCAACTTGTTTTTGCGGCTCAAACCCGGCACGCAACCTGAATCAAGGCAATGAGCAGCCAGGCTAATTCACACCCCTCTCGCCTGCCGCGCAGTCACAACTTTCGTTTCATCGAGACCAACCTGGCAGCCATCAGCCACAGCATTGAACAATCGGTCTTTGCAGAAAGCCTGGCGCGCCAGCCTGGGCTGTTCCAATCGATTGATCCCCGTGTCAAGATTTTGACCCTCCTGGCACTGCTCATCGCCACAGGTTTATCCCGCAGCCTGGCCATCATCCTGGCCCTTTATGGCTTATCGTTGATCTTCGCCTGGCTCTCACGGTTACCCCTCAAGATGTTCATTACGAGAGTCTGGTTGTTTATGCCTTTTTTTACCGGCATCGTCGCTTTACCCAGCCTGTTCCTGACCCCAGGCCCGGTTATATTCCGAATGCCTCTCGGGTTAGCTATCACCTACACGGGCGCCATGACCGCCTTGTTTCTGCTGTTCAGGGTCGGGACATCGGTTTCCTTGACCATCCTGGTCATCCTCACCACGCCCTGGAATAGCCTGCTTAAAGCGTTGAAAATACTTTATGTTCCCGATGTCATCATTTTAATTCTTGGCATGACCTATCGTTACATTTACCTGTTATTGATGATTGGCGCCGACATGTTTCTATCCCGTAAAAGCCGCATTGTGGGCCACTTATCCGGGTCGGACGAACGCCAGCTTCTGGCGTCGACGGCGGGCGTTTTAATTTCCCGCAGCCTCCAAATGAGCAGTGATGTCTACCTGGCCATGCAATCCCGTGGGTTTTACCGGACTCCTCACACCATGGACACCTTCAAAATCAAGAGCAATGACCTTGTGTTTGGCGCGTTGCTCATGCTCCTATCAGGCCTGGCTATCTGGCTAGGCCGGTAAGGAAACTTGTGGAAAAAGAGATCGTTTTTTCAACCGAACATGCCAGCTTTCTCTACGATGAAAAATTTGTCGCCCTCGACGATGTTAATTTGACCGTTAAACAGGGAGAGTGCGTGGCTATTTTAGGCGCCAATGGCTCCGGGAAGAGCACGCTTTTAAAACTATTAGATGGCCTCTATTTCCCGACCCGCGGCAGTGTGCTTGCCTTTGGGAGTCCTCTGACTGAGGCTGCTTTTCAGGATGAGGCGTTTAATTATCATTACCGGAGGCAGGTGGGATTCATTTTTCAAGACAGCGACGTCCAGTTATTTTCACCTTCGGTTTGGGACGAAATCGCGTTTGCGCCCTTGCACCTGGGGTTACCCCGGAACGAGGTGCGCCAGCGGGTGGAAGCTGCCCTGGAATCGCTCGAAATTGAAAAGCTGCGCGATCGTGTGCCTCATCGCCTGTCGGGTGGGGAGAAAAAGCGCGTAGCGTTAGCTTCCGTGTTGAGCTTGAACCCGGAAATCTGGCTGATGGACGAACCCACCACAGGGCTGGATCCACGCACCCAGGCCTGGCTGGATGATTTTATCTACGCACAAGCCGAGATGGGTAAGACTCTCGTCATCGCCACCCATGACCTTTCGCTGGCTGCTTCCGTGGCAAACCGGGCTTACCTGTTCGATGAAAATCACACCATTGTCGCCGAAGGCGAACCAGACCAGCTCTTCCAGAATCACGAGTTATTAATTGCCTGTAACCTGGCCCCAGACCATGTCCACCCACAGCATTATCGTAACAGCGAGCATACCCGGCAGGTCTTGCACATGCCTTTTCCCACGCAATTCGGCAAAAACCAGGCAGGTAAATAAATCACAGTCGCCAACCCAATGGCTTCTCGGGTATGATTTTTGCTGGCTGGTATAATGGTTGAAGTGAAAGCACACAGGCGGAAATAAGGCCCTTTTCACCAGGAGAAAGTATGCCTGAATTAACGGATGCTGAAATAAACGGTTTACAAAAGATAGGGGGCATTGTCGGAACGGTCTTGCAAGAGATGATACAAGCGGTCAGGTCAGGGCTTACCACCAAAGAATTGGACTTGTTCGGCCAGTCCCGGCTCCAATTTTACGGCGCTCGCTCGGCGCCAATCCTATCCTATCATTTTCCCGGCTCGACCTGCATCAGCGTGAATGAAGAGGCAGCCCACGGCATTCCCGGTTCCAGGGTCATCCAGCCAGGGGACATGGTTAACATCGATGTCTCGGCTGAGCTGGATGGTTTTTTTGCAGATACCGGCGCCAGCGTTCCCATTCCACCTGTGTTGCCTGAAGACCAACGCTTATGCGACTGTACCCGCGCCGCCCTTAAAAAAGCCATTGCTGCTGCTCGCGCCGGGAATCCGCTCAATGCCATTGGTAAAGCAGTAGAAGAGGAAGCGGCCCGGTGTGGTTACCAGGTCATCAGCGCCCTTAACGGCCACGGCGTGGGCCATTCACTCCATGATGAACCGCATTTCATCCCAAATTATTTCAATTCTCGTGATAAACGTATGCTGACCGAGGGGATGGTGATCGCCATCGAGCCTTTCCTGACCAGCGGGAATGGCCAGGTCGTCAACGCAGACGACGGGTGGACCATCCGGACCGCAGATGGTAAGCGGATAGCACAATATGAGCATAGCCTCATTGTCACCCGGGGAAAGCCGATTATTCTGACCGTATCCCGGTGAGCCAGCCGCAGAGGCTGGAGGGCGGAAACTATGACGGTATTGCCCCGCACGTTTTATAACCGTGATTCCCCCCGGGTCGCCCGTGAATTGCTGGGGAAAAAGCTGGTGCGTGACGAAAACGGCTGCCGCATCAGCGGGATCATCACCGAAACCGAAGCCTACCAGGGCGAAGCAGATTTGGGCTGCCATGCGCACGTCGGGCGTACTCCCAGAAATTCGGTCATGTACGGGCCTCCAGGCCACGCGTATGTGTATTTCACTTACGGGATGCACTGGTGCTTGAACACCGTGACCATGCCGGAGAGTTACCCTGCTGCCGTGCTGATCCGGGCAGTGGTTGCCCAGGAAGGACTGGAGATACTGCAACGCCACCGGCCGAATCTGGCGTTCACCCCCCAATGGACCAACGGGCCGGCCAAGCTCACCCAGGCCTTCGGTATTGATAAACACCTCAATGGGGTCGATCTGGTGGATGCGCCAGGTGAATTATGGATCGAGACGGGCGAGACCGTGCTGGATGCAGCCATATCATCCGGGCCACGGGTAGGATTGTTCTCCGTCCCGGAGCCCTGGAAAAGCATTCCATGGCGATTCTGGTACAATTATCCTGCACGATGAAAAAAGACCTGGTCATTGGAATGGATTGTTCGACTACGGCATGTAAAGCCATTGCCTGGTCTCCTGGCGGCGAGATTGTCGCGCAGGGCCGATATCCCATCCCGATGAACCGGCCCCACCTGGGCTGGCACGAGCAACCCGCCGAAACCTGGTGGGATGCCGCCTGCCAGGCGTTGAAGGCCGTGATACAAGAAATTGACCCGGCGAGGCTGGCTGGGATGGCCATGACCGTCCAGCGTGAAACCTTCGTTCCGGTGGACGAAAAGGGTCAGCCTCTCCGCCCTGGTATCGTGTGGATGGACGAGCGTGCCCGGGCTTTATTGCTAGAGCTAAGCCAGGCGCCTGGCGGCGAAATGGTACATCTCATTTCCGGGAAACCCCTTTCAGGCAATTTATCCTTAAGCAAAATTGCCTGGTTGAAGCAGTTCGAGCCAGGGATTTTTTCCCGAGCCCGGTATTATCAAGACGTTCATGCTTACCTGGTCACAGCCTTGACCGGCGAATTTAAGACCAGTTGGGGGTGTGCTGATCCCATGGGGCTGTTTGACATGCGCCAGGGCGCCTGGAGCCAGGAGTTGCTCCAGGGAATCGGGATCGATCGATCCCAAATGCCAGCCGCTTACGCGCCCGCTTCTTTCCTGGGAGAGGTCACGCCTGAAGCTGCATCCGCCACCGGGCTGCCAGCCGGCTTGCCCGTGTTTGCCGGGATTGGCGATGGGCAAGCCGGCGCGCTGGGGGTTGGCCTGGCCCCTTCCGGTCAAACGACCATTAACCTGGGCACAGCTGCGGTTAGCGCTACCGGGTCGAAGGATTACTTAACCGATCCTGCTTTCCGTACCACCTATTCAGGCATCCCCGGTTATTATCTGCTAGAAACCGTATTGTTGGGCGGAACGTATACGGTTACCTGGTTTATCGAGCGTTTTGGGCAATCTATCCTCTTTGAGGATCTCCGCCAGGCAAAACCTGAAGACGCCTGGGAGCATCATGCCGCCCAGGTATCCCCAGGCTCACAAGGCTTAATGCTGGTCCCTTACTGGAACAGCGCCATGAGTCCTTATTGGAACGCCAGCGCCAGTGGAATGGTGGTGGGCTGGCGCGGCATCCATGGCCCGGCTCATTTTTACCGGGCGATCCTGGAAGGGATTGCTTACGAGCTCAAATTTCAGCTCGAAGGGGTTGAAAGGGTCTTACATAATACTTACCCCGGCCTGGCTCCATCACCGGCTGCCAGGAAGCCTGGTTACCTGCTGTTCGGCGGGGGGGCTAACAGCCGCTTGTGGCGCCAAATACTAGCCGATGTGTTTGGGAGGCCTTTTTACCTTTCGCCAGTGATCGAAGCAACCTCCCTGGGGGCAGGAATCTTAGCCGCCCAGGGGGCTGGCTGGTTCGTGGATGTTCCAACGGCCATGCAGTCCATGACCCACGCTTCCCAGGAAACAGTCGAGCCCGACCAGGCCACCCAGGCCATCTACAGCAGGCTATACGAAGAAGTGTATCGCAACCTGTACCCCGCTTTCCAGGCCAGCCTCGACCGGCTGACCGAATTATCTGAGGATCATTAAATTGGCCGAGCAATCCGCTCCGGGTAACCTGAACTCGTCTCTATACCAGACGATGCGCCGCATCCGGCGCTTTGAAGAAACGATCCTGGCCGAATTTCAACGGGGCATTTTCTCCGGTACGACGCACACATACCTGGGGCAAGAAGCCAACGCGGCGGCCATTTTTTCTGCCTGCCAACCCGATGATCTGGTATTCAGCAATCACCGTTGCCACGGACACTTCCTGGCTTATGGGGGAAGCCCGCGGAGTCTTTTCGCCGAAATCATGGGGAAAGCCAGCGGCGTTGTCCAGGGACGCGGCGGATCTCAGCATATCCACTGGCGCAACTTTTATTCGAACGGTATCTTAGGCAGCACCCTTCCAGTAGCCGTTGGGGCAGCCATGGCCGAAAAACGCCTTGGGCAGTCGACTCTGACCCTGGCATTTATGGGAGATGGCGCTTTAGGAGAAGGGGTGGTTTACGAAGCGCTTAACCTGGCCAGCTTATGGGCCGCACCTGTTTTGTTCATTGTTGAAAATAACCACATCGCCCAGACCACGCCTATTACCCAGGCCATGGCCGGTACAATCGCCGGCCGCTTAAACGCCTTTGGCATCCCGGTAGAAGAGCTAGATACCAGCGATGTCCTGGAAATACTCCCTTGCGCTGCGCACCAGCTCGATTTTATCCGGCGGGAAGGCAAACCCGCCGGGCTAATTTTGAACACAGAGCGCTTTGGCCCCCATTCAAAGGGAGACGATACCCGCTCGGAGCCCTGGATCAGGCAACTCAGGGAGAAGCGCGATCCCCTGGTGATCCATGGAGCCCGCCTGCCACAGGGCCAGCGGGAAACCCTGGATCGACAGGTAGAAGCTGAAATCGCCCTGGCCTTCCGATCTGCGCTGGAAGAGGCCTGAATGACCGCCACCGTGCTTTCATCCCTCAATGCATCACTGGCCTACGCTCTAGCCAAAGACGAGAGAGTCCTGTTGATGGGGGAAGACATCCTCGACCCGTATGGCGGAGCTTTCAAGGTAACGCAAGGATTATCATCGCAGTATCCCGGGCGGGTATTAAATACCCCCATTTCTGAAGCCGGCCTTGCCGGCGTTGCCGCAGGCATGGCATTACGAGGGTTACGGCCGGTGCTCGAAGTGATGTTTGGCGATTTCCTGACCTTAACAGCGGATATGCTGACCAATACCATCAGTAAATATCCCTGGATGTACGCAGACCAGGTGCGCCTGCCGCTGGTGATCCGCACGCCCATGGGAGGCAGGCGTGGTTATGGCCCAACCCACAGCCAATCGTTAGAAAAACAATTCCTGGGACTGCCTGG